>JBFHXM010000008.1:0-20192 GCA_041598975.1 Candidatus Woesearchaeota archaeon
ATTGCGACTAAAGCGCGCGGTTTAATTGTGTTTTTGCCTGAAAGAGCAAAAATGCGATTAAACTGGTGTTAAGCGGAGCTTTCGCGAGAGCGAAAATGCGCGAAAACGCCGAGTTCGAAGAACCGCGCGCTTTAAACGGGATTGAAGCGTCTGCGAAGCAGCACGAAGTGAGCGAAAATTCCGTTTAACAACTATTAGACGTACTTTTATTGTTTGATTTTTTCTGATGAGTTCGTTTTTTGTGGCAATTTAACGTAAATTTAGTATTTTTTAGAAAATGAAGAAATTTCTAAAATGTTAATATTTTACGTTTTAAAGCTTCTTAGGAGCGTTTTATATTTTGGATTCTGTTTTTTAAGATTATTTTACAGAAAAAGCGAACTTTTTTTGGGTTGATATTTTAATGAAAACAAAAAGGTTTTTAAAATAGGTTTCCTTTATCTTTTATGAGTTGGTCCTGAGAGATAAGGTAGAAGCTCTGTCTCTTATGGCTTGTTTTTAGGGGAAATGTGTCAGGCGGGGAACCGAGCAGCACTAAACCTTCTTATGAGTGCTTAAGAGGTGCGGGGTGGACGACGCTTTTGGGGTAGCCAACTCGTTTGTGATTTTATTCTAGAGTTTTTTCTTAAGCTCGAAACTTTTTTAAAACCCAAGTTATTTGTTTTGGTATGGAATTTTAGAATCTTTAAGTAGATTTTTAATCCAAGTTAATATTAAAATGGAAATTTCTAATAACATGTTAGTTAAGATGCATTACAAAGGGACACTTGATGATGGTAGTGTTTTTGATGATAGTAATGGTAAAGACCCTTTAGAATTTGTTTTTGGTTTAGGTATGATTATTCCTGGACTTGAAAGTGAACTTGAAGGTTTGAAAGCAAGAGATAAAAAAACTATTAAAGTTGAATCCAAGGATGCTTATGGTCCTGTTATTTCTGAAGCAATTCAGGAAGTGCCTAAAAGTCAATTTCCTCCTGAACTTAAACTTGAAGTTGGTGCTCAGTTAGCTGCACAAGGTCCGCATGGAGTTATTCCAGTTAGAATTGCAGATATTAAGGAAGATAGTGTTGTAGTTGATATGAATCATCCTTTAGCAGGTAAAGATTTGACTTTTGAAGTTGAAATTGTAGAAGTTAGAGAATCTACTCCAGAAGATATTCACAAGTTCATGCCTCAACCTAGTTGTTCAGGTAGTGATTGCAGTAGTTGTGGTCCTGGTGGTTGTGGCCATTAAAATTTTATTTTTCTTTTTCGTAAGTTATTTAAATAATTAATTCTAGTTATATCTATGTTTGATTTTAAAACTTACTTGAGTATTGAATTTATTTCTTGGTGGCAGTAAGTTTAGTTTTTATTATTTTTAGTTGTTTTCTGTTGAAAATCTTTAGTTTGTTAGTAAAGATTTTCTTAAATTTATTTGATTAAAAATGGTATTAAAAAATATGAGACAAATTGAAAAAGAAGGAGGTCAACATGTAGTTGTTGATAAAAAGAAAATTGTAACTAATCTAGAGGATAGTCTTAATTTTGCAAATCAGTTGGTTTGGCGTTAATTTTAAAGTTTTTAATGATATTTCTAGTATAGATAATAAGAGAAGTTTATGTGATATTGCAAGGGAAGCTTTTAATGTTTTTTTGCCAGATAAGGAAATTTTGGAAAGACTTGATTCAGATGTAATCATTGTACCTTATGAGGATAATGTTCCTGTAGGATTTTTTTCATCAGATATGTTATGTAATAGTTCTTTAATTGGACATTATGAATCTGGTTCTGTTTTGATTCCTAAACTTCAAGGTAATGGTTTGTATTATTTTGTAAGAAAAAAACAGAATGATATGTATAGTTTTGATTTTTTTACTTCAAGAACACAAAATCCCAAAGTTTTAAATGTTTTTGAAAAGTTGCATTTGGAAAGTATTCCTGTTCGGAGTTGTTTTTCTGAAAAGGATAAAGAAACTGCATCATTGGTTGCAAAATATTTGGGTTGTGAAAAGAATTTTGATTCTGAAACTTTTATATGTAATGAGGTTTATGATGGTGAGAGAACTTGCAAAGGTTCTTTAATTGAAGGTTTGGATTCAAAAGATGCATATATATTGTTTTTAAAGAGGAAATGTTGTTAGGGGAAATTTAAAATGAAATTGATTAGAAGAATAAAAGGAAATGGGGAGGGACCGAAAGTTGCAGTGCTTGGTTGTGTTCATGGAAATGAAAATTATTCATTAAAAGTTTTTAAAAAATTAAAAAACCTTTTATTGCTTAAAGGTGAGATTGATTTTTATTTGGTTAATGATGTTGCTTTTAATAATAAAGAAAGGTTTGTTGATTCTGATTTGAATAGGTCTTTCAATTCTGATTTGGATGGCTATGAATATTTACTTAGTAAGAAAATTGTAGATGTTTTAAATAGTTATGACTATGTTATTGACATGCATTCGACTGTTTCTAAATCTAATCCTTTTTTGATTGTTACAAATAAAAATTTGTTGTTTAAAGAATTTTTAAGAAGTTTCCATATTAAAAAAATTGTTTATATTGAAGATTTAGAAAAAAGGTCATTGATTAGTAATTTTGAGAATGCAGCTAGTATTGAAATTTCATCTTTGAATTATAAATCTGCAATTAAGAATGGTGTTAAATATATTATGACTTTTTTGAGGAATAATAATTTTATTAAAAATGTAAATTTGATTGAGAATAATTTTGAAAATGAATATTATGAAGTTGTTGGGAAGTATGATAATTGTTTTGATAGAAATTTTAAATTTGTTTTTAAGAATAATAAAAGAGTTTGTCCAATTATGAATGGGGAAATGGCTTATGAGAATAAAATTGGTTTTAAAGCCGTTAGGATTTATAAGTAATTTATTTTTCCATTTGGGCATGCATTATTAAGTATGCTCCCACTGTTGCTATAAGAAATATTGGCAGTACTATTAATAGTTGTGTGCCTAGAATATACATGAGAAATCTAATTAGCAAATTATATCCTTGTTCTCCAGTTATCATGTCCTGTGAAGTTAAATATATTATTAGAATTATACTTACTATTTCGGTAAATCCTAGTGTTCTTAGTCCGTTTTTTGTGTATTCTTTCATTTTAGTCTTTGTCTTCTATTTCAAATAGTTTTTCTGCGATAAGTTTCCCTTCGAATTTAACTAAGTCGTCATAACCTTGTCCTGTTCCAAGATAATAAATTGGTTTTTCGATTGAATAGGCTGCGGTTACAACTGAACCTGGCCTTTCATCTGTGTCTGTTTTTGTTAGTATCATTCCATCTATTCCCACTACTTTGTCAAATAGTTCTATTTGGTCTATTAAGTCGTTTCCAGATATGCTGTCTCCAATGAAAAGGTTGATGTCTGATTTTGATACTCTTTCAATTTTTTCTAACTCTTTCATAAGGTTTGGATTGTTTGGCATTCTTCCTGCTGTGTCAATCATAACAACATTCAGGTTTTTTGCTTTTGCATGTTCAATTGCATCATATGCCACAGCCGCAGGATCGCTTCCACCTTTGTGCTGGATTAGTTTGAAGCCAGCTTTTATTGAGTGTTCTTCAAGTTGTTCTACTGCAGCAGCTCTGAATGTATCTGCAGCAGCAACTACCAAAGATAGATTGTTTTTTTGGAATAGTTTTACAATTTTTGCAATTGATGTTGTTTTTCCTGTACCGTTTACACCAAGAATTAATATTTTTGCAACTTCTCCTTTTTGATTTATTTCTTTGATTTTTGAAAGCAAGTCGTCTTCCCTTTTTTCTAAAACTTTGCTCACTTCTTCAACCATAACCTCTCTGATTTTTTCTGATAGTGCGAACCTATCAAATGAATTGTCGATTAAAGATTCTCTTAAATGGATTTCTATTTTTTCCACTATTTCATACGCAATGTTAATTTCAAGAAGGAATATCTCAAGCTCGAGCCAAATTTTTTCAAAATCTTCTGTTGTTAATTTTTTTGCTTTTAGTTTTGAGAAAGTTTTTTTGAAGAATCCTTCTTCTTCCACTTCTTTGATTTCTTCTTTTTCCTGTTCTTCTTCTTTCTCTATTTGTTTTTCTATTTCTTTTGTTTTTTCTTCTTTAATTTCTTTAGGAATTTCTTTTCCTTTTTTTATTTTTTCTTTCTCTTTTTCATCAACGCCTTCAAGAAGATCTTCTTCGATTTGTTCTATTTCTTGCTCTTCTTCTTCATCTTTTTTTTTGAAAAGTTTTTTGAAGAATCCTTCTTTTTTTTCTTCCTTTTGCTCTTCTTCGATTATTTGTTCTTTAGGTTCTTCAATTGGTGTTTCTTCAATTTCTTGTTCTTTAGGTTTTACCTCTTTTTTGGTTTCTTTTTTCTTTTTCTCTTTTGGCTTTTCCTTATCTTGTTTTTTTGGTTTTTCTTTTTTAGGTTCTTCGATGATTTCTTCAACGGGCGTTTCTTCAATTATCGATTCCTCTTCTTCAATTACTTCTTCGCTTTTTGCGAATACACTTTTTAATCTGTCTTTTATTTTGCCAAACATTTTTATTGTTTTAATTTTATTTTAATTTTTAATTTTTTATTAATCTCTTGGTCGCCTTTTCCAAATTCGATTTTTTCTGAAGTTGTAACTGCTTTTAAGTCTTCCATACTATTTTCAATGAATTCTTTTAGTTTTTTGTCACATTCTATAGTTAGTGTTTCTATTTCTGCTTTCATTGATAGTTGTTTTTCAGTTTTGTATTTTCTTATAGTAGCAATTATTTCCAGGTAATTGTTCCCTTGCTCTATTAGTTCTTTATTTTCATATTCATTTGTTGTTTGCGGGTAGTTTGTTTGATGGATGCTTTTTTCTTTCTCATAGTTTGAATAAAAATTCTGGTAAATCTCTTCTGTTATGAAAGGAACTATTGGGGCTAATCCTTTTAGGGAATTGTATAGTGCATAGTAAAGGGTTTGTTGTGCAGATTTGTAGTTTTCTTCTTTTTGCCATAATCTTTTTTTTACAATTTCGATGTAGTTGTCAGCAATGTCGCTCATAAAGAAATCATAGTACAATTGCTTTGCTTTTTGGTAGTCGTAATTTTCAAATGCGATATCCGCTTCTTTTATTGTTTCTTGCATTTTTGCAAGTAACCATTTATCTATTGAACTTAGTTCTTTTAGGTTTATTTTTTTATCTGTTTGTTTGAAATCGTCAAAAAGCATTGCTGCGAATTTATTTGCATTGTAAAGTTTGTTTACAAGTTTGATTCCACTTTGAACTTCTTTTTCCTGAAATGGAATGTCGTTTCCAAGTTTAGTCGAACTTGCTGCGAATCTGATTGCATCGTTTGAGTATTTACCAACTATTTCTTGTGGAGAGATTGTGTTTCCTTTTGACTTACTCATTTTTTTACCTTGGGGGTCTAATACCCACCCAGATACTGCTACATTTTTGAAAGGGTTTTCTTCGTGAAGCAAATTTGTTTTTGCCATGGTGTAAAATAGCCAGAAGTTGATGATGTCGTGTGCCTGTGGCCTTAAATCCATAGGGAATAGTTTCTTTTTCATCTCTTTGTTTTTCACAAGTTCTATTGCAAGGAATGGGGTTGATGCTGATGTGAACCAGGTGTCCATGATGTCTGTTTCAGCTTTAAATTTGTCGCTTCCACATTTACATTTGTTTTTTGGTTTTGTGTTTGTAGGGTCAACTGGCAATTGTGTTTCGTCTGCAAATATTGCTTCTCCACATTTTTTGCAATGCCAAGCAGGAATTGGAATTCCGTAATGTCTTTGCCTAGAGAATCCCCAGTCCCAGTTTAATCCTTTAATCCAGTTTTCAAGTCTGTGTTTCATAAATTCAGGATACCAATTAAATTTTTGCGCCATCTCAAAAAAGTATTCTCTTTTATCTAGGTATTTCACATACCATTGTTTTGTTACGATGTATTCTACTTCAACCCCACTTCTTTCTCCGACATTTACTATGTGTGTTATTGATTCTGAAAATATAAGGTCGCTTTTTTCTTTTAGGTCTTTGATTATTTCGGGCCTTGCTTCTACTGCAATTTTGCCTTCGTATTTTAAACATTTATTGTTCAGTTTTCCGTCTGGGTTTAATACTTGAATAGGTTCAAGTTTATGTCGAGCGAAATATTCTATATCTTCAAGTCCACCATATGAACAAAAGTAAGCAATACCTGTTCCAAAGTCTGCTTTAACTGCAACATCATGTGTGATTTCTATTTCTTTGTTTGTGATTGGAATAGTAATCTTTTCTCCAATTATGTTTTGCCCTTTTAGTTCTTCGATAACTTCATAGTTTTCAATTTTGAACTTTTTCATATTTTCTTCGTATGTTTTTGCAGAAATAATCCAAAATTCATTGTTTATTTTTAGTTTTACATAATCTCCTTGGTCTTCTACACTGAATCCTGCACATGCAAATAATAGTTCTGGCCTTGTTGTAGCATATATTAGATATGTGTGGTCTGTTCCAACAAGTTTTGCCTTGATGTAGTTCATAGTAGATTTTATTTCTTTATCTTCAAGTTCTGCTTGTGCTATCGGAGTTTGGAATACCCTGTCCCACATTACTGGTCCTTCTTTTTTGTAAACTAATTTTTTTTTTGCCAAATCAAGGAATGTTTTTTGTGAAATTTTTCTTGAGTGGTCGTTGATTGTTGAATAGTCAAGATTGAAATCACATGAAAGTCCGATTCTTTGAAAGTCGTCTACAAAATGAGGTCTTTCTTCTTTCAAGAATTCCATACATATTTTGATTGCTTCTTCTCTTGGAATTTGTCTTAGATTTACTTTTTTTTCTTTTTGAACTAGTTTTTCAGTAGCAAGTCCATTATCGTCTGTTCCGAAAGGATAGAATACTTCAAATCCTTTCATTCTTTTGTATCTTGCAGTAAAGTCTGTTTGTGTGAATGAGAATGCATGTCCAATGTGCATTTTTCCCGAAATTGTTGGAGGAGGAGTATCAATAGAAAAGACGACTTTGGAAGAATCTTCATCGAATTTGTATATGTTATTTTCTTCCCAAAATTTTCTAATTTGCGGCTCTTTTTCTTTTGCTTCATATTTTTTTTCAAATGCCATTTTCACTTAAAATTGTTGTCTTTTCTTTTTTGATACTATTTTAATCAAGCATCATAATTTTAACAAGCCGGACTCATATATAAATATTATGATAAATTGGCTTTTTTTTTGTTTTAATAAATTATTGAATTATTACTATTTTTGTTTACAAATATTTATAAATCTTAATAGTTGTCATTTTGTTAGATGGTTAGCAGAGTTTTAAGAAATATTGGTTTTATGTTTGGATTTTTATTTTTCGTTGTTTTGCTGTTTGCAAATTTGGTTTTTGCAGAAGTTTTATTGAATCAGAATGCCAAAGACGATTTAAGATATCTTTATTTTCAATTGGATGATATTTCTGAGAATAATAGAGTAGCATACTCTTTTGAACTTCAAGGCTCTGAGTATTCTTTTGTTATGAATTATTATTTTGAAGGTGAGTTACAGGAAAAAACTTGTGAAAAAAAATTAAGTTTGAATGAGGAGATGGATTTTACGAAGATTATCTGTGAAATCCCCAAGTTGGGTAATGGAGAGTATGTTTTCTATGCAAAAATTGAGGATTCCTCTGGTGGAAAAGTTTTGGAATTGATTAATAAAGAATATGTTTTTGAGGGTGTTGTTTCTAGCATTTCTTTTGTACCGAAGGGAGATTTGACTATTGTAGTTATAGATGTTTCCGGAGAAGGTGAAAATCTTTATGTGAAACATAGGATTCCGAAAAATGTTATTAGCAATTTGAATAAAGGGAATAAAGACGATATAATCACTACAAATTATGAATTTGACATTTTGGAGGAAGACCCTTTAATTGCCTGGAATGTTGATAGGGCTCCTGCTAAAATCAATTATACTATTAATCGTATGATTGCACAAGAAGATGAAAAAGATTTTGGTGTTGAAATTGTTCAAAGCACTTATTTTCAAAATTTGAAATATCTTATTTTTGCATTAATTGTTTTTATTTTGATTTTTTTGTTTAAACCGCTTTTGAAAAAGAAGTAATTTATATTTATTCTTTATAGTGGTAGAACAAATTATTATAAAGCATTAATTTTTAAGTTTATATATGAAAAGCAAAAAATCACAAATTGCTATTTTTATAATTGTTTCAATATTGATTATTTTGCTGATTATTTTTTTGTTTAAATTGTATTATGGGAATAGAACTGATGAAGTTGTTTCTGAAGAAATTATTGATGGTGGGCCCGAAGTTTCCTCGATTAAAAGTGTTGTTGATGAGTGTTTGGGCAAGCAGCTTAAAAGGGCTACGATAATTTCAGGTTTAAGGGGCGGGTTTATTTATGATGATGGCGAGTATTTTCTTGGTGGGGCCATCCCTGATGAAAGTTATTCTTCAAGAATGATTTCAAATCTTGGGCTTAATTGGAATAATCTTCAGTCGAAAGTTCTTGTTCATTCTCAGGCCGCAGTTTTTCAGCCAGGTTTTTTTGAAGATGTGAAGTATAATGATGATTTGTTTTATGAACATTCAATTTCTTCTGATATGTCTCAATATATGACTATTGAATTTATGAAATGTTTGGATTTTTCTGATTTTGAGAAAAAGGGATTTAATTTAACTTATGTAGATTATCTTGGCGAAATTACAGGTTATAATATGATTGATTCAGGCAGACTTGAAGTTTCTGATTTTGATGCTGAAGTTGGAGACAAAGTCCATATTTATGTTTTAGATGATGTTTTGCAGGGGCATGTTGATGAAGTTATTGTTGGTGGCGATAAATATGTTCTTAAGTTTGATGATTTAAGTTTGCTGAGTTTGCAAGGTGCCGAAACAATTAAGAATCTTGACGTCTTGAATTATGATAAAAGATTAAATTTAAGTTTGGATTTTAGTGATGATGATATTGTTGCTAAAATTATTTATGAAATTAATATTAAAACAAACGATAACCGTAAAATGTCTTTCAAGGAGTCTACTGTTAATTTGAATGTGAGGTATAAGGGGCTTATGGAAATTGCAAAAGTACTTATGAATTATAAATATGGTGTTAAAAAGGATGTAGATTATACTGATGAAAATGTTTTGATCTCGGTTTTAAATGATTATGCAAAAGGTAGCGAGTATTTCAAGTATCTTGAAAACAAGGATTTTAAAGTAAAAAAGAGAATACTTAAGGATGAGCAAGAGCATAAGCAGTTTGTTTATTCGATTATTGATGACAATAGCAAGATACTTGGGTTCCCTTTTGTTTTGAATTTTGCGTATGAGAATATTGCGCCCAAGATAGAGGCAAATTTTATGACCGGGGGTTTTAATTTTGATGAAAACAACAATGTGATTTACCTTTTTGCAAAACCTGATGAAGAAGTGTCTTATGATTTGAGGAAGTTTTTTGATGAGTTTCAATACAAAGATTATTACACATTTTATTTTATTGAACAAAATTATGATGGTTCTGATTCTAAATTTGTTTTATCTGAGGAAGGTAATTTGAAGTTTACTGCATATCAAGACAAGGTTTATACTTTTGATATTGAAGTTACTGATGGGGAGGCTAGCAGAAATTATGTTATTTATTTTGTAACTGGTCTTCCAAATAATTTTAATAATGAGGATGCCTCGCGATGTATTAAGTTTTCAAATAATGAGGATTCTGAAAAAAAATATCCCGTTGAGAAAATTTTGAGAAAGAGCTTTTCCTATGAAGAGGAAGGGTATAGTAACTTGTTTGCATATCAAGTTATTCCTTTAGATAGTTCGGTAATAGTTCCCAAATCAACAGTTAGTTTTTCAAAGGCGTGTATTTTTGATTTTAACCAATTTGATGCAAAAGTTAGTTTTTCAGCTGACGGAAATTCTCTGGGAACGCAAAATTTTGATTTTGGTACTTCAAGCACAAATTCATTTAGTCATGGTATAAATGTTCCTCAAGTTGGAAAGGTAGTTGAAGTTAAAGTTGATGTTTTTGAGAAGGGTAGGGCGGATGCAATGACGGAGACTTTTGTTTTGAAAGTTTATCCTACTAATTGTCTTGGACCTTTTCCAAGTGATGATTATAGTTTATACGGAGGTGATTTCACTTGTTGTAATTTGGGGAAGTTGTATGATTTCAATTTGAAAAAACCAAAGTTGCCCCCGAAAAGTTTTATCGCATCTGACACGAATATTTACAAGGCTTCGGACAATCATAAGGCTTTCAATGCTGAATTGTATTTTGCACTTGATACTTTGAAGAGTCCTTTTAATTTTGAAGAAAATGTTGTTTGGAATATCGATGAAGATATAACTTCTTTGTTTTCATCGGAAGTTAGTATTGTGTGCAAGGGCGTTTATTCGAATCCTGTTTTTAATTTTGATGGTATTAATGAAGGAGACTTTACTGTTCCTGGTCAAATTGAGAATGTTTATTTGTATGGCGAAGAATTGGGCTTAATGAATAATGTGTTTAAGGTTGATTTTGAAGATAGGGCAGATATGTGCGAGTTTGGTTATTTTAGGGAAGAATTTCCTTTGAGTGTGAAGCTTTCAAATGGGCTTTTGTTCAAAACAGGGCTTGTTAGCAGGAATAAATACGATAGCGGAGTTTCAACTTTGAGTAATATTGATGAAGATGTTTTTATTTTATGTGATAATTCTTTATATACGAGTCCTAATGGTGCATATAATCCTAATTCCTGGGTTAAAGGTGGCTCAAACAGGTTTGAAAGCAATGGCTATTGCTATCAAAATACTGATGCTTGTTCGGGAAGGCCAGGTTCACCAAGTTTTTATTAATATTTTTTATTTTTTTATCATTATTACTTCTTGAAAGCAACACATTTTTATAAACGAGTTTGCTTATAATTTATTATGTATGAGGGTAAAAAAGCGATACAATCTCATTTTTATGTTGTTTTTATTGTAAGTTTTGCTATAACTTTTTTATTTGTGACTCTTCTTGGCTCTGTTTTTAGAGTTGATTCTCCTAATTGTCAGTATGTTGAATATGATTTTATTAGTAAGTGCAAAGATGAGAATGGAATAATCTTTGTTCTCAAAACAGAAGGTGATAAAAAAATCAATTTTATTTTTCAAGGACGTGAGTCAAAGGATTATTTTTTAGAGCCTAAAGGTACAGGTAAATTTAGAATTTATACTGGCGATGTTGATGATTTTGTAATTGTACCTTATCTTGAAAGTCCGATCGGAGGCAAACCTGATCTTTGCGAAGGTAAGAAAGAAGTAGTTAGTATGGAGACCTTGTTAAAATGTTAGATAGTAAAAAATCCCAGGTTGTTGTTTTTGTAATTGTTGGTTTGGTTATGCTTATTGTTGCTATTTTTTTGTTTTCCAGTGGGAAATTGGAGCTTTTCATGTCGCATGATGCTAAATTGAAGAATCAAATTTCTGAGGTTGTGAAAGATTGCATTTAT
This sequence comes from Candidatus Woesearchaeota archaeon, assembly GCA_041598975.1. Lineage (GTDB taxonomy): Archaea > Nanobdellota > Nanobdellia > Woesearchaeales > UBA583 > UBA583. The sequence continues at coordinate 11,417 of JBFHXM010000008.1, forward strand.
GATTCTGCTAATGATGGGGCTTATCTTTTAGGGGCGCAAGGAGGAGTTATTGAAATTTCGCCTTTTGTTTCTGCAAATCCTTTCATGTATACTGATTTTGGGATGAAGATTCCTAATTGGGATGTTACAAGAGGAAATATTCCTACTATTGTTTCTATGGAAACTGAACTTTCAAATTATGTGAGTGAAAATAGTCTTGGTTGTATTAAGTCAAATTTGAAAACTCTTGGCGAAGTTTTGGATATTGAATTTGATGACGAGGAAAATTTTGGTGTTGTTGCAAGAATTAATAAGGAGAATGTCATTGTTGAAAGTAATTTTTTGATAAGGTTTAATGAGAAAGGTTCTGAGGAGATTTTGACTGTTGAGGATTATGTTGTAAAACTTGATGAACTCCGGCTAGGAGATTTGTACAATCTTGCTGTTGAGATTTATAATGTTGAACTTGCAACTTATGTTTTTGAAGATTTGGTTATTGATCAGATAAGATCTGCAGATGATTATTCCAATCCTAATTCCATGCCAACTGAAGGGATGATTTTTACTTGCGGGCAGAGATATTGGACTATTGAGCAACTTAAAAAAAATCTTGCTAATTTGAATAACAATAATTTCAAGTATTTGCAATTTGAGGGCACTTATTCCAAAGATGCAATTTTTGAGATGAATCTTAATGATGAGTTTGGAAATGCGTGGACAAAACAGTATTTTGACAAGATTTACAAAGTTGATATAGAGAATAAGCAAAGGTCATTTAAGAATTATAATGTCGATGTTTTTATGCCTTCAACTGAGATTACAAGCAAGGAAGGGTATATACAAAGGTACCCTTACAGAACTTTTGAAGTTACTCCTAGCTCAGGGCAGATTGTGAAGTCGATGCAGGTGGAAGTTAAAGAGCTTGCAGATTTACCTATCCCTTGTATACAGATTTTCCATCATTTGTATGATTTGGATTATGATTTGATAATCAAGTTGACTGATTACAATGAAGACGGGCAAGGTTATTTTTTTCAATTTCCTTTGAGAGTGGAGATTCGGAATAATGAGCCTAAGCAAAAATCGATATATTATCTGGATGTTGAACCGAAAACTTTTAATGAGGAGAATTATTGTCAAGATGAGAATTATTTGTATCCTATGCTTGTTATGACTACTGATAATGAGGGGAATTCTCTTGCTGATGTTAATATTTCATATAAGTGTATTAGCGTTAAGTGTGAGTTAGGTTCAACTTCCAAGCCTTCTTTTATGGGGATTGAAAGAAAGTACGCTTTTGCTCAACTTGAGACAAAGTTCCCTTTTTGTGTTGGCGGACAAGTTATTGGAGAGAAAAGTGGATATCATTACGCAGAGAAAAGGGTTGTAACAGACAAAGGGCTTTTGGGGGCAGAGACTTATGTAGGTAGTAATTTGGTGGAGCTTGAACTTATACCTAAGAAAAAGTTCGATGTTGGACTTGAAACATTTTTGATTATGCCTAAGGAAGTTTCTACGAGTCAGAGAGTTATGACAAAAGACGATGGTGCGATTTTTGTTTTGATTGAGAGTTTGGAGCATGATTTTTATTCTCAAGCGATGTGGCCGAATGAGGAAGGATTCTTGGATGTTATTGAGCTTTTGGATGAAGGAAATGTTACTTATAATTTGAGTGTGGCGTATATTGATGGGAATAATGATTTGAAAGGTATGCTTGAAATTGATGGTTGGACTCCTGAAATTCATAAGGGGAACAGAATTGTGTTTAAGATTCCTGCAACTATGTATCCAGTTACAGAGGATAATTATGTTGAGTTTTATGAGCACACGATGGAGCAGTCAAATAGTAGTGATTTTGAGCCTTTGATATATTAAAAATTTCCCCAAACCTCCCCAAAATTGTTTTACAATTTTGCAACCAATTTTTGATTTTAGTTTTCTTTTAAGTATTCTCCAATATTGAGTTTGTTTATTATTTGATGCTTTTTTGTTTTGTCGAATTTTGCATATCCTAAGATATTCTTGTTGTATTTTACAATGTAATATTGATTGTTTTGAAGCGTTATTTCTTTTATTGAGTCTGTGTGCAAGTCTTTTCCATAGGTGAAGTTTAGAGCTTGTTTTTCGTTTTTTATTTCTATTTTGTTTTGTGTGGTTTTGTCTATTAAGTTTAAAAGGAATTTGCTTGGCAGAAGTTTTCGAAGTTGAATATATATAATGTTGTTTGTGTAAGTTTGATTATTTTTTATTGTTTGGTTTTTGTCTATTAGAAAATAATTTTGATTTAATTTAAGGATATTTTTGTTTTTTATTATTGAATTTATTTTTTCTTCTTCTATGTTAAATTTCTGAAGTTCTTTTTTGAATGTTTGGATGTCCATTATTTGTTTTTACGGGTTTGTTTTTTCTATCCACCATAAAAGTAGGGATGTGTTTTGTATCCAGGTTGAAATGTAGTCTACAAGCAGACCTATCACAAGGATTAAGGCTATTTCGTAAATGATTGCAGAGTTTGTAAGTATTAATGCACTAAGTCCTGCTACAAATGTTGTAAAGGACATTAGTGTTCCTGTTTTGAATGCCTGGAATGTTTTTTTGTAGTAGTTTTCACCTTTTTCTTTTATTAGTCTGTTTGTTAGTAGAACGTCTGTGTCGATTGAATAACCTATGAGCATTAATAGTGCTCCGATTCCTGCTATAGATACCTTGAATTCGATTAGGTTTAGGATTCCTATTGTTACTATGATGTCAAAGATTGCTGAAAGGATTACTGCGAAGCTCGGCACTAGTTTTCTGAAGTAGATAAAGATTACTGCAGACATTAGTACGAATGATATTAGTAATACTATCATTGCTTGATAGAAGAATGAGTTGGATAATGATGGGCTGATGTAGTTTGAGGTGTAGTTTTCTCCTTGTTTTATTGGTATTTGGAATGTTTCTTCCAAAAATTTTATTAGTTCTGTTTCTTCAAGATCAGTTTCTATCGTGTATCCTGTGAATTGGTTGTTTTCTTTTATTCTGGAAACAGTGAAATCATTGTTGTATGTTTCTTCAAGTTTTTGTTGAAGTTGTTCGTTTGTCATTTGCGAGTCTATTTCGACAATTGCATTCAATCCTCCTTTCAGTGATACGTCCCTGTATATTGGTGCACCGTCTTTTGAGATAGTGTTTGCAATCATTACTATTCCGAATAATAGCATTATAATTGGGATTATTAGAAGTTTTTTGTAATTTTGCTTGTATTTTTCTGCAAGAGAATTATTTTTTGTGTTTTTGGATTTCTTTTTACTCATAATTTTTTTATTGTAATATTATTTAAAAATGTTTGGGATTAAATGGGGTTTTGTTTGTTTTGAAAAAGTTGAAAAGAAAAATAATTTTTTATGTATTTTGTTTTATCTTTTATTTTGCAGGTGCAACTTCTTGATCTACGTAGTCTGCCATGTCCCTTAGGTCCAATGTTACCACATCTGAGATTTTCGCATCGTTCATTGTCACACCATAAATTGTTTCTGCACTTTGGATAAGGTGCTCTGAGTGTGATACTACTACATATTGCGCTTTTTTGGAGTAGCCAGCAATTAGTTTTCCGAGCTTTTCTGCGTTCATTATGTCTAGTGCTGCGTCCACTTCGTCGAAGATGTAGAAGCTTGCTGGGTTGAATTCCTGTACTGCGAATATGAATGCAATTGCCGTGATTGTTTTTTCTCCTCCTGAAAGCGATTTGATGTCTAGGTAGTTGTGCCTTGTCATTCTTACTTTGATTTCCACCCCGGAGTTGAAGATGTCTTTTTCGTTTTCTATTAGCAGTTCTGCGTCTCCTTTTGTTGAAAGGGTTGAGAATACTCTTACAAAGTTGTCTTTGAGTTGCTCAAAGGTTTCTAAGAATTTCTCTTTCTTTTTAATGTCGATTTCTGCAATTAGGTTTAGGATTTCCTTTTTTTCTGCAGTCAAGTTTTCCCTTTTGTCGATTAGTAAGTTGAATTCCTCACTTAGCTTATCATATATTTCCACGGCTTTCATATTGATTGAACCGAAACTGTTAAGCCTTGTTTTCAGGTTGTTTACTTTGTTCTGAAGTTCTTTTATGTCGATGCTTTTCTTGTTTATTGTTTCTTTTATTGATTCAAGAAGTTCTTTGATTTTCTTTTCTCCGTCTTTTATGCTTTTGTCATCTTCTGTGTTTTCTATGAATTCCACTTTTGTCTGTTCGTAGAGAATTTCCAATTCTTCATTTAGCGTGTTGTTTAATGTTTCATAGTCGTTGATTGCATAATTTAGTCCTGCTATTTTTTCTTTTATTTTGTCAAATTTTACATATTCTTTTTCGTATTTTTCTTCTACTTTTTTTCTTTTTTCTTTTAGTGCGTCTCTTTTTGCTATGAAGTCTTTGTAGTCTTTTGAAAGTTCTTTTTCTTTTGCTTTGTATTTTTTGTATTCTTCCTCGTATGTGGAAATTTGTTTTTTCATTTCATCAAGGTTTTTATTCATGTTTTCAAGAGCATGTGTTCCTTCTTTAAGGATTTTTTCCATGTTGTTGATTTCCGGTAGAAGGACGTTGTTGATTTTTATGTTTTCTGCATCGATTTGTGAGGAGATGCTTCTTAGTTTTTCTTTTAGCTTGTCCCTTTTTTCTTCTGCTTTATCTAGGTTTGTAAGGGCGCTTGAGCTGTTTCCTGTTTGGGATTTTAGCTTGTTTTTGTTTTCTATCTCTTTTTCTATCTGCTTGTTTATCTGTTCAATGTCTTTGTCAATTTTGCTTAAGTTTGTTTCTATGATTTTCTTGTCTTGCAGGATTGCCTCGATTTCTTTCTGAATTGATTGCGTGTCTTGTCCTTCTATTGAGAGAAGTTTTTCTAGCTTTGCCACATCTCCTTCAAGTTCTACTTTGTCTTGCCGGAGTTGGTAGAGTTCTCTTTCGCTTTCTTCTTTTTGGTCTTTGAGTTCGTCAAGAGTTGATTTTAGCGTGAATATCTTGTTGTCGAGCTTTTCTAGTTTTTCTGCGTCCTTGTTGTCTTTGAATGCTCCAAGTGATTTGTTTCTTGCTTTGAATCCTCCACTCATTGCTCCTGATTTCATAACGAGGTCACCTTCAGTTGTAACCATTTTGTAATCTCCGATACCTATTCCTCTTGCGTCTTTGATGTTTTCTATTACGAGCGTGTCTTGAAATACTAAATGGAAGATGTTTTCGTATTGCTTGTCGTATTTTATTAGGTTGAGTGCGTAATCTATTACTCCTTTTTTGTTGAGGACTGAATCATCGAGTCTGAATTTTGCGTTTACTTTGTTTAGTGGCAGAAAAGTTGCACTTCCGATTCTTTTGTCTTTTAGATAGTTGATATATTTTACTGCTGTTTTGTCATTGTCAACAACTATGTTGAAAAGTGATTTTCCTGCAACTGTTTCGAGTGCCATTGAGTATTTTTCGTTCACTTGTCCGAGTTCTGCGATGCTTCCGTGAATTGAATGGTCTTTGTGTTTGAGATTTAGGATTGTGTCTACTGCTTTGTTTGTTGCCATTAAATCTTTTGAACTTTCAACTTTCATTTTAAGTCTTGAGTGGCTTTCAACAAGTTCAGAGTATTCTTTTTGAAGGTTGTTTATTTTTGCAGATGTTTCTGAGTTTTTGGAAGCGATTGTTGAAATTTTGATTATTTTGTCTTTGAGAGATTTTCTTTTTTTCTCGAGGTCTTCTATTTGGTTTTTATTTTCTTTTGCAGCGTTTGTTATTTTGCTTTGTTGTTCTTCAAGGTGCTCGAGTTTTGTGTTCAGTTTTTCTATTTGAATTGCATTGTCTTGTTTTATTGTGTTTTTGTTGTATTTTTTTTCGTTTAGTTCGTCAATTATTTTATCTATTTCATCTAGTTGTTCGAAGCTTTTTGTTGAGATTCCGCCTTTGATTTTGCTAAGTTGCTGCTCTACTTCTGCGAGTTCTTTTTCTATTTCTTTTTTTTTGCTTCGAGTGTTTTTATTTTTTCTTCAATAGTTTTGATTTGTGTCTTGTTTTGTTTTTTGTTTTCTTCGATTCCTGCGTTTTTTGTTTTCAGTTCAGTGAGTTGTTTTTGCGTTTCGGCCTTTTTTTCTTTTAGATTTTTTAGTTCCGTTTCAAGAGAGGTTATTTTGTTTGTTACTTCGATGAAGTCTTGGTGCGATTTGATTTCGATAGATTTTTCGAGTTGTGTTATTTCTTTGTCAATTTCCTTTTCCTCGTTTTCGAAAGTTTCAAGTTTTTGTTTGTAGATGCCAAATTGCTCTTCTTCTTTTTGTAGTTCTTCCTGCTTGTTTTTTTTGAGGGTTGCGTTTCTTATCAGTTTTGCTTTAACTAGAAGTAGGTTGTTGAATCTTAGGTCGTCTTTTACTTGGTGAAATTTCATTGCTGCTTCTTTTTCTGATTTCAATTCTTTCATGTATTTGGTTTTTTCGCCAAGAAGAAGGTCAGCGTCTGTTAGGTCCTTGTCAACGTTTTCGAGCTTTTTAAGAGCTTTTTGCCTTTTGTCTTCGTAGTTTGAAATGTCTGCGATTTCCTCGATAAGTTCTCTTCTTTCTACAGGACTCATGTTAACTATTTTCATGATGTCCCCCTGAAGAATAATGTTGTATCCATCAGGGTCGATTGATGCTCTTTTCAGTACTTCGATTATTTCTGTTCTTGTTGCTTTGTTGTTGTTAAGGTAGTAGTTTGATGTTCCGCTTTTTTTTACGATTCTTGAAATTTTTATCTCATCAAGGTCCACATCAAGAAGTTCTTTTTTTTCGTTAGAGAGGTAAATATCAACTTCTGCCTCTCTTGCTGGTTTTGTAGTTTTTCCTCCATTGAATACCAAGTTTCCGAGTTTTTCTGCACGCAAACCTTTCGAACTCATACGGCCAAGTACAAAACACATTGCATCGAATACATTTGATTTCCCGCTTCCGTTTGCTCCAACAATTGTGTTAAAACCTTCTTCAAAATTTAGAATTGTAGGATTTGCAAATGATTTAAATCCTTTTAACTTCAACCTTTTAATTCTGCTCATTTTTTACCTAACTTAATTTTCCCTGTTTTGTGTTTTAATTATTTGTCACTACTACTTCTCAGAAAGATTTTTTTGTTGTTTCTTCTCTATATAGTATAATATTATTTATTTATAAATAATTAGAAAACTTTATAAATGCATTATGCTCAACAAATAGTAAAGTTTAAAAAAGTTTTGGTTAAAAATGGCTGATGAAAACATAAGAAAATGTCCAGATTGTGGTGGAACTAACTTGTATAATAACAAAAATAAGGGTGAAATTGTTTGTAGAACTTGCGGACTTGTAATTGATAGTAAAAACATTTCTCTTGGAAAAGAATGGAGAGATTTTGAGGAAGATGATGATTCTGAGATGAAAAGAAGTGGAGCTCCAACTTCTTACACAAAGTATGATTTGGGTATGGGTACTTCGATAGGTAGTGAGTCTGACACTTATTCGCTTGATAAGAAGCAAAGGTACAAACTTCAAAGGTTGAAGAGATGGCAAAAAAGACTTTCAACTGTTATGGAAAAAAACTTGAAGATTGCACTTGGTGAGCTTAGGAGGCTTTCTTCGTATTTGCATTTGCCAACTTCTATTGAAGAGGAAGCGGGTAAGATTTATACTGAAGCAGTCCAGAAGAACCTTGTTAGGGGAAGAAGTATTGAGAGCGTAGTTGCTGGTGTTATTTATGCTGCGTGTAGAAGGCAGAATATTCCAAGAACACTTGACGAGATTGCAGATGCGTCAGGTATTGATAAGAAAGAGATTGGAAGGAGTTACAGGTACATTACAAGGGAGTTGAAGATTAAGATTCTTCCTTCAAATCCTGTTGATTATATTTCAAGATTTGCTTCTGTTCTGAATTACAGTGCTGAAACACAGTCAAGAGGTATTGAGATTTTGTCGCAGGCACTTTCACTTGAGCTTACTTCTGGAAGAGGGCCAATTGGTATTGCAGCAGCAGCTCTTTACATTGCAGGGCTTCTTGAGGGAGAGCGAAGGACGCAAAGAGACATATCTGAAGTTAGTGGTGTTACTGAGGTTACAATTAGAAACAGATATAAAGAAATAATTACTAAGCTTAATTTAGAAGATGAAATCAAGAAAATCAAAACCAAAAACAAGGAAAGAGGAGAGGAGGACGATGAAAATGAAATGTTTTAAAAGTTTAGTTGTTGGCCTTTTTGCATTTGTTATGCTTATAAGTGTTGCATTTGGAGTTTCTTACAATGAAAATGGAGATTTTGCATTGGAAGTTGCTTCTTTGAAGAAAACCACTTTCAATGATAATATTGAAGCTGTTTTCTCCTTGAGTGTTAAGAATAATCTTAATTCTAATCAAAGAATAAATTTGGACATTAGTGAAGTTGAGGGTTGGGACATTGTTGTTGTTGATACAAGTTTTGTTTTAAAGTCAGGTGAAACAAGAGATATTCAAATTGATTTCAAAGCTAATTCTAGATTCAATTATGGGCAAAGTGTTGTTGGTCCTGATGTTGTAGTTATTTCACAAAAGGAGAGTTATTTTGGAACTTTTGAGTTTCCTGTTTTGGTTTCTGGGGAAAACGAAGATGTTTCTTTGGTTTATACGTTGGATATAAAGCAAAGGGAAGTTTTGGAAGAGGTGTTTTCAATTGAATTTTCAACAGGAGATATTTCTCCTGAAAAGCCGTTCGGATTTGTTGTTAAAGGAGATAATATTGTAGATAATCAAGATGTTACAATAATTACCGAGATTGGCGATTCCAAGTTTGAAAAAAAAGATGTTTTCACTTCCAAAAATTATTATAAA
>JBFHXM010000009.1:0-17119 GCA_041598975.1 Candidatus Woesearchaeota archaeon
CGGGGCAATTCACATATTGTTTAAACGAACAATTTCTTTGGGAAAAATATAAAACAATGATAAATATTGTGCCTGATGTCCATTTCCACAAAATACAACCAGTAATTAGGTGGGCAGATTATTTAGAATATTTTTCAAAACAAGAAAGTGTTCCAAATCAACATTTAACACAATTTGAAATGGGAACAATTGGAGGCGGACACATCATAGATACAAAAAATGCAGAAGAAGTTGCAATAAACCAATATCGAAATTTATTTAAATTTTTAGAAGAACTTGGTTTAAAAAAAGAAAAATTTAAAATAAGTGTTTTTAAAGGGAATACGTATAAAAATTTAGGTAAAAAAAAAGATGGAAGTAGTAAATTTCAATTCGATAATAGTGCAAATGAAGATACTAAAGGATTAGAATTGCTTTTATCAAATAATATCACAGAGTCACAAATATTTTTCGACGATACAAGAAATTCTTACTTAATTCCTGATTGGTGTTGCGGCGAAATAGCTCCTTGGGGATATAGGCACGAAATTTTATATAATACTGGCTCACAAACAATAGATATAGCAACAATTGAAAGATTAGACCAAGAACCAATATATCAAGAAGGTAAAATTATTGGAATAAAACCATGGCATAAAAATTTCATAATTTCTGGAGCGGGCTTAGAAAGATTAGAAATGGTTTCAGAAGGACATGAAAACATAAGAGAAATAAGTACAATAAAACCTTTAGAAGATTTATTTAATAAAAAGACAAAATATACTCCAAATGAAATCACATCCTGTGTTGAAACAATAAGAACATTACATCGAATTATTGCTGACAGTGATGGAAACATGCGGGACGAAAGATCTAAAAAAAGGCCTTCCGATAGAATAAAAAAATATAATAAACTTTTAAGAAATTTAACTAATGTCGACGAAGAATTATTAAATGATGCGTTAACATTAAACGCAAATTTAAATTCATATTATAAAGAATTAAAAAATAAATCTGAATTGGTGCTTGAAGAAGTAGAAAGAATTAAAAAATGTTAATATGAATTATAATCCTCTTAATACCTTCTCAAGCCTTTGCATAGGATTCAGCCTCCCCGAAATAAACTCTACATCAAGGCCCGAATTCACATAAACGCCCCGTAAAAATTTCTCTATCTCTAAAGCTTCAGCATAACTCTCCTTCCTTTCATCATCATTTTTATAAAATTGTTCTGGAAGAGTCTCCACAAACAAAACCTTAGCATAATCACACCTATGCACCCCTTCAGAAACAAAAGCAGGCACACTAACTCCTGCCATCTTGCAATATCCTAAGATATCGGGAAGCCCCCTGTCCAAAAGATAAGTTCCACTTCCATTTACTCTGCATTCATGTTCTTGCTGCCTTTTTCCAACCAAACATTCAAAATCATAAAAACTTTGCTTTCCAAGCCAAGGCAAGTTCTTTTGTTCATTCGCCATCTCTTCAGCAATAATCTCTCTTGCCGCCTCAGGCAAAACTCCAACGCCCAAATCCTTCATTAAATTTGTCAAAGTAGTCTTTCCACATCCCGCACTTCCCGTCACAATTATCTTTTTAGCAACCATACTATAATAAGTACTAAAAATTATTTAGACTTAATTTACTAAGTCAGTACTAGCAAATAAAATAATCAAAACGCAAAAATAAGCATATAAACCAAAATATTTATATAGTACTAGTACCAGTACTAATTATGGACATTTTAGAAGAATTAGGATTCACACAATATGAAAATAAAATAATAATAAGCTTATTAAAACTAAGCAAGGCAACAGCATCACAAATATCAAAAACATCAAAAGTTCCACAAAACAAAGTTTACCAAACAATAACCGAACTTGCAAAAAAAGGCCTAATAATAGAAATATCTGACAAACCAAAAACATACACACTAAACAACATAAAAAAATACATTCAAAACGAAATCAAAAAAAAGCAGGAATCAGTATTCAACCTCGAAAACGAATATGAAAAATTCATTGCAAACACTCAGACCCCTATGCAAAGCGAAGACTTCTGGATATTAAACGGACTTGATGCACTCCTGACAAAAATAGAAGAAACATACAAAAATTTAGAAAAAGAAAGCATCGCAGTAATAGAATTCTGGGCATCAAGATATTCAACACTAAAAGTCTCAAAACAAGCCATAAAAAAAGGCAAAAAAATCAGATTCCTTGGAAATGTCAACAAAGAATCACTCCCACATGTAAAAAGATGGCTCCAAATAGGTATAGAAATAAAACACAATCCAAACATAAAAAAAGCAGGTTTTGCAGTATTTGACAACAAATATACAAAAATATCACTAAAAGGACAGCAATTCAAAAGCATATGGAGCGAAAATGAGAACCTTGCAGAAATCCTGCAAGAATATTATGAAACCTTATGGGAAAAATCAGAAAAGGTAACCCTTGAAAATATTGAAAAATTCAATAAATAAGATTATCTCTTCAACAACTTCAACAAATCATCATGAATAACTCCATTTGATAAAATAATATTATCTTTTGACAAATCAAATTTCTCACCATTCCAGTCAGTAACCTTTCCACCCGCTTCTTCAACTAAAAGATAATGGCAAAAATCCCAAGATTGAGGGCCAATAGACAATAAAGCATCAAATCTATCACAAGCAACACCAGTAATATCATAATGAGCACAATAATCAGTTTTAAGACTACAAACCTTGTTCCTTAACTTAACCATAACTTCTTTAGCCAAATTAACATCAAAAGGAAACTCACATTGAATATCTGAAGTCTCCAAACCTCTATCAGAAACATTAATTTTAACACCATTCAAATAAGCCCCCTCGCCCTTAATAGCATAAAACAAATCTTGAGAGATAGGATTATAAGTCATAGAAAAAATCACATCATTACCTTTTGCAAGTCCAACTCCAACAAAAAAAATAGGTATTCCTCTAACAAAATTTCTAGTTCCATCAATTGGGTCAATTAAAAAAGAATAATCATTACTGCCAACCTCTTTTTCAGCTTCTTCACTATATATCGTAAAATCCGGATAATTTTTTCTAACAAATTTTAAGATTAAATCATTAGTTTTAATGTCATATTCAGTTAACAAATCATTCGCATCTCTCTTAGTTGAGATTACTGGAGCCCTATTTTCAAAACCTTCTTTAACAATTTTACCAACATCTTTAACTAGAAACTCAATATTTTCTTTAATTTTATACAATTCTTCTTTATCCATCTTCTTAATAAATAAAAAACAAAAACATTTATATAATTATTTTTCTTAAAAAATAACAACTTTTTAAAAACAAAGCAAATTTATTATATATAGATATGGCTCACGAAGATTTGAAAGAAAGAATTGCTGAACTTGAAGAAGAACTAAAAAACACCAAAGTAAACAAAAGAACAGAAGGTGCGGTCGGACTTCTAAAAGCAAAAATTGCAAAACTTAAAGAAGAGCTAGAAGTAAAATCATCAAAAAAAACAACTGGAGCAGGATATGCAGTAAAAAAAGAAGGAGACGCAACAGTAGGACTTCTTGGAAAACCCTCAGTAGGCAAATCCACACTCCTCTCTAAAATCACAAACAAGGAATCAAAAATCGGAGCCTACGAATTTACAACACTTGATGTAATCCCAGGACTTCTAAACTACAAATTCACTAACCTTCAAATACTAGACCTCCCAGGAATCATCGACGAAGCATCAGACAACAGAGGATTTGGTAAAAAAGTACTTTCCGTTGTAAGAGTGTGCGACCTCGTAATATTCATCGTAGATGCCAGAAATCCAAAAGAAATGAAAATGCTCATGACTGAAACAAAAAAAGCAGGCATCAGAGTAAACAAGAAAAAACCTTTCATCGAAGTAAGAAGACTATTCAAAGGAGGAATCCAAGTTCCAATAAACAAAAGCGAAGATACAATCACCTATGACATAATCAAAGAAGTTATGAACAACAACAAAATAGTAAATGGAGAAGTGCTGATACATGAAGAAAACCTGACAGTTGACAACCTACTTGAAGCAGTATATGGAAATGTAGTTTACACAAAAGGAGCAATCTGCCTAAACAAAATAGACCTCTTCACACCAGAAGAACTCAAAGAAAAAATAGATTACCTAAAGATAAACTATCCAGGTTTTCCACTTTACGGAGTAAGTGCAGAAAAAGAAATCAACCTTGACGGATTCAAAGAATTCATGTGGAAAGAACTAGGTTTTATTTGGGTTTACTTAAAAGAACAGAGAAAAGAACCAGACATGGAAAGGCCTCTCGTACTTGAAAAAGGAGACAACATCGAAAGAATTTGCGAAAAAGTGCACAAAGACCTGCTAGCAAAATTCAAATATGCAAAAGTAAAAGGAAGCTCAGTAAAATTCGACTGGCAAAGGGTGGGACTTGAACACCAAGTAGAAGATGGCGACATCATCGAGATATATGCTCGTTAAAGTTAAAAATAATAAATTCTTAAGATTAATATGAAAAATAAAATAATAGTAAATAATATTATGCAAAAAGGTTACATTTACTATTTAACAGAACCAATGGGGAAAAATTTTAATCCAGAATTCAAACCAGAACTAACTCCAAAACAAATGCTAGAACTTGGAGTCTTTGGTGGCAAATATATGACAGACTGCAAAAAAGAATTTCCAAATAACTGGTTTGAAAAAGCAAAACTCAACTCAAAGATACACGACCCAAAACTAAACTACTTTGAAATAAACGCATCAAGACCTCTCTCATACTGGAGAAAAAAAGGCTGGATACACCCTCAAGATCCAAGAGGATGGTTTCAATGGTACTGCAGATACTATTACGGGAGAAGAAGCGAAGACGATGAAAGACAAATAAAAAGATGGAAAGCAATGAAAAGACACATTGCTCAACTTAAAAAAAACTGCATGAAAAGAGACTTAAGTTGCAGAAGAAGACAAAGACAAGCATTATTACATTGGGCAATCGACTCCCGTAACATCTAACAAACTTTATAAACAAATCTTTACCAATATTTAATATAAAGGCTCCTTGGCTTAGTCTGGATAGAGTAGCGGGTTTCGGCCCCGCTGGCCCGGGTTCAAATCCCGGAGGAGTCTTTTTCTTACGAAAAATCCTGCTCAGATTTTCACCCTTATGCGTTCACTACGCTTCGCTTCGTTCGGCAGTTTGTGAGACTAGCGCTTACACAAACCTTCAAATCCCGGAGGAGTCTTTTCAAAGAAAAAATCGAAAGGGATTTTTCAAACCTTTGGTGCCAAAAATCTTCGATTTTTGAGCATCCCGGAGGAGTCTTTTTCTAACTAATATTAAACACAACAATCTCATTTCTAGAACCTACTCTTACAAGTGGCCCCCAAACTCCAGTTCCAGAAGTAACATAAACAGAACCTTCGTCTTCCTCATACAAACCATAAACATACTTATACCTCAAACGAACAAACAATTCAAAAGGAAAAATCTGACCTTTATGAGTATGTCCCGATAACATCAAATCAACTCCCTCCTCAAAAGCGACATCTGCATCCAAAGGCTCATGATTGAGCAAAATCACATACTTACTAGTATTAATGAAAATCTCTTCTAAAACAGGCTCTAAATCGCTAGGGCCACGATGTTCAAGTCCATCACGACCATACAAATTAACCCCAACAAACTGAACATCACCAAAAACATCCTCAGAATTCTCCAAAACATTCAAATCAAACTGCTCAAAAAACTCTGCATCCTTTCTAGAATAAATTTCATGATTCCCAAAAATAAAATAAGCCGGCGCATTCAAACCATAAAGCGCATCAAAATCATCACCATTAGCACTTATACTATCAACCAAATCTCCAGTAATAACAACAACATCAGGCGAAAGCGAATTAACCTTCACAATTACCTCCCTCAAAAACTCAGGAGAAGTAGAACCAGTATGAATATCACTAATCTGAACAATCTTCAAAGAAGAATTAACTTTCTCACTCTCAATATCGACCTCATTCACATAAACCTGTCCTGCATTATAAAACCCATAACCAAAATAAATCAAAACAAACAATACAACAAACACCAATTTAAACTTTTTCTCAAACTTATAAACTAACCCTATCAAATCCAATACCAAAAATACAAAAAACAAAACAAACACCAAAACTTCAAAATAAAAAACAACCTCACCAACAAACTCAAGCCTCAAAAAAAAGCTTAAAACCATCAAAGAAATAAAAAACAAAAACAGACCCAAAGTCACAGCCCATAATCGCAACTTAACCTTAAAATCAAAAAGCTTCAGAAAACTTCTAACAACATAATAATTAAACCCAAAAAGTCCCAAAAAGAAAACCAAAGGAAACAAAAAACTCAAATCCATAACTAATATTACAAATCCAGAACTATATAAAACTTACTTAACAAAAATAAAAACAAAGAACTTTATTAATAAAGTTCCAAAATTTCAGCTTTGACAGCAGCTTTCCCACCACGAGGAACTGCCAAAACAGCTTTACACTTCAAACATTTAACTTCAGTTGAAGCCTTACCAAAAATCACTTGCTCATTACTGCACTCGTGACACTTAACCTTTACATAACCGTATTTTTTAACATTATCAACTACTTCCATTTTCTCTACCTGTATGATTTCTGCCTCTTAGCTCTCGCTTTTGAATTGTTAGGCTTATACATCTCTTTAAACCTAGTATCACTAACCAAAAGACTTCTATCATATGTCAAGAACAACTTCTTGATATCGTCACTTCCAGTTACTTCAACAACAGCTCTTGCAATAGCTTGCCTCATAGCATCAACTTGTGAACTTTGACCTCCACCAAAAACATTGATTTTAACATCATACTTATCCAAACTATTTGAAATAACCAAAGGCTCCTTAACTTTCATTTGCAAAACTGGATTATTAACATAAGAATTCAAATCCTCATTGTTAACAACAATATTGCCTTTACCTTTACTAAGAGCTGCTCTTGCAACACTAGTTTTTCTTTTTCCTGTTTTTAAAACTATTGAACTCTTTGCCATTTTACTTTAATTTATTATACCCCAAACCTTTACTAATTTCACCAATTTTAGTATAATAAAACACAGATGAATTATCAACCTTAGCAAAACTGTTATCTTCCTTCTTAGCATTAATCAAAACACTAGGAACACTATTAAAACATTTAAGTCTCTTAAACGCATCCTGGCCTCTTTGGTTCTTGTATGGGAGCATGTTTCTAAAAGCTCTCTTAACCAAATCAGCAGGACTTCTTGAATAATAAGGACCTTGCTTTATAACCTTATTACCCAATTTATTCTTATATTTTTCAACTAAATAATTTTTCCTACCTAAGATAACAATATCTTTACAATTAACAATTTTAAAAGACTCGCCTAGAAGAAGCCTTTTTGCAATATTACTTGCAAGCCTTCCCAAAACCAAATCCTTACCATCAATTACAATTGCATTATCTTTCACACTTTTATTTTCTGCCATTTTATAATTGTCCCTCCAATTCATCAATTTTCTCAGCTAAAACATCAATAGCCTTGTTAAAAACCTCCTTGCCAGTTAATTGGCCAAAAGATTCCACGCAAAGTAAAACGCTTCCCTTGCCTTCTTTCAAATAAGCATGAGCAGGAGCCCATTTCGCATGTTCTTTTCCTCTACCCAAAACAGCTTTCAAATTAAGTTCAAGTTTCTTGCCATTGAACAACTTTGTAATAGGTATTTTCTTATCAACAGGAACAATCTGCGGATCATCAGACTTGATACTGCCTGAATAAACATATCCATCTTTATCCTGAGCAAGAGTCATCTTAACTTCGCACATAGCACAACCAATTCCACCACACTTGCATGATTGCTTGAAATTGTAAGTTTTCAAATCAGTCTTCAAAGGTACAAGACCAAGTCTTTGAGCAACTGTTTCATCATACAAAGGAGAATCATTCCTTACAACTTCAACATTTTCAATTGCAAAAGTAGGAACTTCATCAAGTATTATTCTTCTAATTGAGTTAACAATAGTGTTATGAGTATTCTTGAATTCAAAAACACAAACACCATCTTTTTCACTATAACTTGCCATTTTATATTAAATACATAGAAGACTTATACTCTCCTACCTCTTTTACCTCCTTTCATTCTACACTTGTCATGCGGAACAGGTGTAACATCTTCAATCCTACCTAATCTGATACCATGCCTAGTAAGCATTCTGATAGCAGCTTGTGCACCTGGACCAGGATTCATCGGACCATTATGACCGCCAACAGCCCTTAACTTTACATATAATGCATTAACCCCTTTGTTCAAACAAGCAGCAGCAATATCTTTTGCAGCAGCCATAGCAACATTAGGACTAGCTTTCAATCTATCAGATTTAGTAACCATACCACCTGAAACTTTAACAATAGTTTCACTTCCAGTAATATCTGTAACATGCAAATGAGTATTATTGTAAGATGAATAAATGTAAATCACACCCCAATTAAATTGACCCTCATCTTTTTTAGATTCTTTTCTAGTTTCAGTTTTATCCTCAGTTTCAACTTTAGCTTCTTCAGTTTTGGATTCAGCTTTTACTTCTTCTAAAGCCTCTTTCTTAACCTCAGGTTTTGCTTCCTTTTTAACTTCAGTTTTAGGCTTAGCAGTTTTCTTCTCTTTTACTTCTTTAACTTCAACTTTTTTATCAGCCTTAGATTTTGTTTCTTTCATTTTACTCTCTGCCATTTTACTCTAAAACCTCATCTTGCTCTTCATCATCAAGTTCTGCTTCAACTTCATCAAAAGATTTTCTATCTTTATTCAATGGTACTTCTGCCATCTTTTCAACTTCAATCATTCCGCCCGCAGCTAAAATTCTCTCAGGATGCTGTTCATTTGCAACAGAAGAATTAGCTTTAAACTCAATTGTAGGCTCTTCAGCAAGTGTAACCAAATAAGAAGGCGAATTAACAGTCCTACCATTAACTTTAACATGTCTGTGAATAATAAATTGCCTAGCTTGTGATGGTGTTCTTGCTAGTTTTTTCTTATATAATAAATTAGACAATCTTCTTTCTAAAAGATCCCTAATAGTAATATCCAAAACTGCATCAAGTGAATGAGCATCCAAATCCAAAAATCCTGCTTTTTTCAACTTATCAATAAAGTTCTTAGCTTGCTCACTCTCTTTAGTTTGAGCATTTCTATTCAAAGACTTTGCAATTTTCTTATACTTAGATAACTTAAGTTCAACTTTTCTAATTTCTTTTTTATTTTTCAAAGCATAATCATTAGACAAAGTTGCTTCTTCAACAATAGTGTTCTTATCCCACCTTTTCTTATGGGATGCAAACTTTTTCCTATGTTTTCTAGGAAGACCCATTTTACTCTTTAGAACCTCCTCTCTTAGACTTCATAGCAGCCAAAGTTTTATTTCTCCTGAAATTAGACCTAGTCCTTTGACCTCTTACTGGTAATCTTTGCCTCAATCTTAAAGCCTTATAAGTCTTCAGCTTACCAATTCTTCTCCTAAGTTGCAAATCATTGAATTCAATATCCTTAGTAACCAGATGCATATCTTTTCCAGTTTCATAATCTTTTCTTTGATTCAACACCCAACTTGGAAGACCTTTCTTATCAGGGTTAGACAAAAAATTTTCAATTTTTTCCAAATCTTTTTCAGACAAAGTAGAAATTTTTGCATTTTTATCATAACCCAAAACTTCACACAAAGCATTAGAAAACATGATTCCGATACCTTTGATTTTTGCAAGACCATATAAAATAGTATAATTTGCTTTAATATCAGTACCCATAATCCTAATCAATTCAGTTTGAGCTTTTTCTTCTTTAACCATCGTGTTATATATAAAAAACCTCATTCCGTTTATAAAGGTTTCCTAGTCACACATTTTATAAAGAAAAAGTTACTTGTAACAAGTGACACACAAAGACAAATCCAAACAAAAATGAATAAACATTATAAACAAAACAAACAATAAAAAATTATGTACAACAAAAAAGCAATAAATGTAATGACGCTTGTGTCAGTAATAATTGCAATAATAACACTTCTAATAATAAGCATGCAAATATACAACTACAACGAATCAAGTAAATACACAGATTCTGTAATAGCATGCACCACATTTGTAAACGGAATAAACGGAAAACCGACATACTTTGACAAATCCCTTGACAGACCAACAAAAGAACTTGAAAATTCACTAAAAAATCTATGCGCATCCAAAACAGTGAAAATAGGAGAAAACAACCTCAAACCTGCTGCAGAACTAATCAAGGACTGCTACAGCAAAATGGGAAATGGTAAGGATTTCTTAGGAGCAAATGTTGAGAACTTGAACTTCTGCTTATACTGCGGAAAAATCGCTGCAGAAAAAGAAATAAATTTCAAAGAAAAACTAAACGAAGAACTAAAAAATGAGCAATACAAAAAAATATTTGAAAACTCAACACAAACAACAAACATAAACGAAATAACAATAAAAGAAGCATCGCCTGAAAAAATCTCCGAAGACACAATAATCGAAGTGTACTATTACATACAAAGATCAGAAGCCCAAGACATAAGAAACAAGCTCCTTAACTGGTTCTCAGCAAACATCGGAAGCAAATTGGAACTTCTCAACTGGATATTTGCAGAAAACAAAATAGAAACATTCACAGCAGTAAGACTCTTCGAACAGGAAAACTACAAAGAAAGCACATCAATAGACGAAATAAAGCACTCAAGCGAACTAAACTGCAACATAATAATCCCTGATAAAAATTATGATTAAAAATAAAATAATTTCAAAAAATTTTACATATATTTATTCAAATAACCTTCAGCCTCAGAATCGCTAATGCCCATATTCAAAAGGCCTTGCTTTAAAGACTCTCTTGGATACTGTCCCTTATACTGCATAATGTAATCTCTCGCCTTATCCTCATTTCCACCACTTCCACTAGAACTGCTATCAACAGCACTATAATCATAATCATCACTTGAAGAACTTTTCTTAGCTTTTCTAGATTTATTAATAATCATTTGACCAATACCGGCAACAACACCACCACCAATCAAAATACCTGCTAACTTTATTATTTCTGCCTCATTTGCCATTTTAACCTTATTTACCCCCACTAATTAACTTTATAACTTCCACCATTCTGTTCGAGAAACCATACTCATTATCATACCAGAGAACAATTTTAACGAGGTTTCCACTAACAACTTCTGTAGATAACGAATCTATAATACCACTGTGAGGATTTCCAATAATATCTGATGAAACCAATTCCTCAGAGCTAAACTCTACAATGCCGTTAAGTTGTTTCTGGCATACTTCTTTTAAAAAGTTATTTATCTCCTCCCTTGTAACATCTTTTTCAAGCTCAAGATTCAAATCAGTAACACTCCCAGTAATAGTCGGCACCCTGTAAGCAATACCATGAAGCTTCCCTTCAAGTTCAGGAATAAGTCTAATTACAGCCTTTGCAGCCCCAGTAGTAGTTGGTACAATATTGAATGGGCCTGCCCTACCCCTTCTAAAATCTTTATGTGACGCATCTAAAATCCTTTGATCACCAGTCATGGAATGCACCGTGGAAAACATTCCCTTCCTAATGCCATACTTCTTATGAATCTCATTAACAACCCCACTCATGGAATTTGTAGTGCAAGAACCATTTGAAACAACCTTAAACTTATTTTTATAATCACTATCATTAACGCCCCTTACCAAATAAAAGCACTCGCCCTTCCCGGGAGCCGAAATTACAACCTTCTTTGCGCCATTCTTCAAATGTATGTCACTAAACATCCTATCTGTGAAAACTCCGGTACATTCTGCAACAACATCAACATTAAACTCCTTCCAAGGAAGCTTCTCAATATCTCTTTCCTGCAAAACATCTATTCTCTTATCTCCAACAAGCAAGGAATTTCCCTCAACTTCCACTCTTTTCTCAAAAGTTCCCTGCGCACTATCATGCTGCAAAAAATAAGCTGCAGCCTCAGGGCCAGACAAATCATTAATAACAACAAACTCAATCTGCGGATCATTAAAACCAGCCCTGAAAATCATTCTCCCAATCCTTCCAAAACCATTAATTGCAACCCTTATTTTTTTACTGCTAGAAATTTCCTTCTTAACTTCATCTAAAATATTCTCTTTATTATCTTTCATATAAAAAAAACCAATAAAAACTAAATTAAACTTTTACAATTCTCTGCAAGTGACAAAATAACCAAACAACAAACCAAAACAAAGACAACTAAAACTACCACTTAAAAATTAAAAAATTTATTTATATCAAACAACAAACCAAAATACTTATGAGTATAAGTTATGAATTCTCAAAAATAAGGGAAAGCTTCAGAAATGTCAAAAACGACATGGAAAAAATAACTGAAAAAATAAACTCCAACTATGACGAATTTATAAAAAACCACCAAGATTTATCAAACCAAATACAACTATTATCTCTAGATTTGTCAAAAAAACTTGCCAAATTCAAACTTGAACATCTCGAATCCCAAAACAACTCCAAAATACCTCAAACAAAAGAAATTCTAGACATGAAAGAAGAAATAGAAAAACTAAAAAAAGAAATAAAACACACACACAAGGAAAACCACAAAATAAACGATACGATAGAACAAATAAAGCAAAACAAAAAAGACATACAAGAACTCAAAACCAAGCTTGGAAGCAGTGAACTCGAAATACATTTGCTAAAGGAAAGAATAATAGAAAAAGATATCGAGCTAAAGCAAATTAAGCAAATAAGCTCACATCTCTTAAATATTCTTGACGAGCTTACATCAGCAGAGATAGAAATACTAAATAAAACAAAATAATAAAACAAAAATGGACTTCAAACAAACAAAAAAAATAAACAAGAACGAAAAAGAGTACCACATCGAAAACCTGCGAATAGTAAGGGAATTTTCAAAACAACTAATAACAGAATTCAAAAGCCTTGTAAAATCTATAGTAATATTCGGTTCAAACACTCAAAATACATTAAACAAAAACTCAGATATAGATGTAATGATAATACTCGATAACGTGTCAGTATTTGTTACAGACGAACTAAGGGAAGCATATAAAATAATAATAAACAAAATCTCAAGCGAGATGCCACAAAAACTTCACATCATGACTGTAAACTTCAGTGATTTCTGGGACATGTCAAGAAAAGGCGACCCAGTACTCGTAAACATCCTAAGATACGGACTCCCAATCTACGACACAAACCTTGTAGAACCAATGCAATACCTGCTCGAAATAGGAAAAATCAAGCCAAGCCTCGAAACAATAAACAACTACACAGCAAGATCACACACACTCCTTGAAGAGACCGATAAACATCTAAAAGAAGCAATCTTGGACCTATATTATAGTATAATAGACATCACGCACGCAACCTTAATGATAAACGGCAAAATGCCACCTTCTCCAAAAGAGATGCCGAAAATATTCAAACAAACATTCAAGAAAACAACTCTCGAAAAACACTCAAAAACAATCGAAGAATTTTACAAAATAGCAAAAGCAATAGAACACAACGAAACCAAAACAAACATCAAAGGAAAAACATACGATGAACTAAAAAAGAAAGCAGAAAACCTAATCAAAACACTAACAACACATAACAAAAAAGAGATATCCAAGAAAACCCAATTTGATTTATAATAATTATTTTTATCAAAAAATAGGTAGCAAAATTGATTTAAATCAATTTTTGGAAGGCTTGGGGAAATATTATATTCATAAAATAAAATTCATTTATTAAATAAAAACATTAAAAAAATAAAATAAAACTTTTAAGCAACTTCTTCGCTTAACTCTTCAGAATCTTGTTTAACCAATCTAGTAATATAACCAGTAATAGTATTTTTCAATTTCTTTGAAGGGACAACAGCATGCTTATCAACAATTTCCTTGTTTTTGGAAAAGTCGGAAGTAAACTCTCCTTTCCCTTTTTCATAAATTTTTTTTGCTGAAGTCTTAACAAATGTACTTTTAATTCTTCCCATTATAAATAAAAAAGTCTATATCTGTTTTTAAAGCTTTCTCAAAAAAGAATAAAAAGAATAATTAAACTACTCACTTAAAGTAGCATTCATAGGAACTTCAATCTCAATAACTTCCTCCTGCGCCCCATTCCACAAAACCTTCCAAGTAACAACCTTAACACCCGTCATAGATTGAACATTATCAAACAATTCAAAATGCTCAGTGCCAAACCCACCTAAATAAAACAACTTAGTAAACAATGAGCCACCTAATGGATACTGCATAAGCATAACACTATATCCTTGAGCAGAAGGCATAAGCAAAACATCAATGTCACCATTCACATCCTGCTCAAACACTTCCATCTCACCACTTCTGCTAGGCACAACCAATCTCTTGAAAACAACTCCTTCACCAAAAGAAGAACTAACCTTGCCAGTTTCGAAATTAATGCCTATCCCATTTTGACAAATCAAACTTACATTGCTATTCGGCTTGCAAGAATATGCATACTTACCTTGAAGAGGAATATAACTTGGATAAGGGGCAAACCATTGATTCACTAAATCCTCTCTTTTAATATCCTCTGCTTGAGCCTTAACGTCAATGGTCTTAAGTTCGTCAATATATTTCTCAATCAAAGTTACATTCTCATCAATATCAAGAGTAATTTCATCAGCACTCTTCTTTTTATAATTATCATAAACATATTTCCTTGTGAAATCCCAGCTTCCCCAATGTGCCCAAACACCTGCCTTTCCAACCATGTCTTCAGAAGTAATCAGGAAATTCTCTCTTGGTTCATCACAATACAAAAATTCCATAACCTCATCTACCTGCTCAGAAGTAAATGAATAATACTTGTTCTCTTCAACAATTCTTCTTGTCTCAGATTTGTTTTTTCCCAAAGTTTCATAAATAATCTTATTAACTTTAACTGCGTCTTTGTTCTTTCCTTCAGTAAAACTAAGCATAGTGTTATGTGCCTCATTTCCGCCACAAACGAGCATTCTTAAAATATCAATCGAAACCTGTTCATCATTCTCCATTAAAAGCCTACCTACCCAATGTGACCTAGGAGTCATCTGAGAACCTCCATCAAACGTAATTCCTCTATCAGCAACTAAAGTAAAAAAATGGCCAAAATCCCACCAAGAAGTTATAATTGCATCTTCAGCAGAATTATCCCTTATCTTATACATTGTAGAATACCAGGCATCATCAAAATTAGGAGTAGTCCCTTCAGAAATTGCAATCGCTTGGGCCTTCATAGGCATGAACATAATAATAAATACAATTGTTACAAAAACAAAACCATAAACATTTTTCCAAAATAAATTTTTAATTCCAAATTCTGTTGTAATAAAAACATTGATAATTTTCGACAAATAAAATAAACCCAAGGCAAAAGAAATTGCAAAAGCCGGAGCAAGAAGTAAAATAAACCTTACTCCGTTAAAACTCATATAAATAGTTCCGCCCATCCAAATACCTAAAAGCATAGAAAGAAAAATCTTATCAGAAACATTATTATTAAATAAACTAAGGACAAGTCCTATGCCAATTGGTAAAAATAATAAAACCAAAAAAAGTAATGGATGATTAGCAGTCAAATTAACAAACAAACGTCCAAAAATAATAAACAAAAACCAAATAGAACCAAATAAGATTAAAAGTTTTTTATATATATCATACTCTTTATTTTTACTAATGAAATCAATTGTTAAAAATAAAAGACCAACAAAAGCAATTAAAAATACAAATTTACCACCAACACTATTAATAACTTGTCCGAATGATGCAGGATTTAATTCTGCTACAGAAGAAACAACATTAGGCCAAATATAAGATTGTGAAATACTTGCAAGACTAGTTAAATTTTTAAAAATACTACCAAAAACTATTTCAAAAATATTTCTTTTCAAAAAGATTAATATTGATAAAAAAGAAACCGTCACAAAAATCAATAAATTGACAAACACTGACAATAAATTCATTTTGATATTATTAACCTCCTTTCTTAGATTCATAAAATAACTTAAAGCCAAGTATCCACCATATCCAACTAATGAAACACAAACAAATACAAATATATACCATCCACTCGCCCACGCCCAAATAAAAAACATTTGAAACAAACCAGACAAAAACAAAAATAAATATCTTAAAATTTTATTCTTTAAAGATAAACCATAAACTAAAAATAAAACTACCATCAATGAAAAAAACACATTATATGCATCAGTATCCACAAAACCTGCTACAGTCCTTGAGATAAAAGTACCAATACTCACTAATAAAATACTTCCAAAAAATGCGAATAAATCATTAGAATATTTCCTTAAAATTAAATATATAGGAATAACACTAAGCATTACAAAAATAACTGGAATCAAGAATACTGCTTTAGTCATATCACCAATATTAGAATTCTCATCAATCCCATATAAAGAGAAAAAAAATGATTCGACATGAATATGAAATTCAGGCATAAATGAACCATATAACTTTTGAACTGGCGCCATTCTATATGTAACTAAAGATACTTCATTACCCTCATCATCAAGAATTAATTTATCTCCAGTATGACCATTAAAATAATAATTAGCACTACTTTTCAAAAAATAATACGGGTCAATCGCATTCAAATACGTTTGACCATTATCAGCTTTGAAAGCATCTTTCACAGATTTTGAATTTTGTGCAACCAAATCATCAACATTATACTTTTGACCATTTAATTCATAAATACCTGTCTTAACAACTTCAGCATACCTTTTATCAACTAATTCTTGTTTATATGCATCATTTAGATTAGGATACTCTTCAGCAACTTGCTGTGCAATCAAACCTTTGATATTAGAATAAATATTTTGTTCTATCCTTTTATCCATCCCATCCAAATCAATCGGACCACTTCTAACATAAAAAGCAAACCACATAACAAACAAAATCAAAACAAAAGGAATTGCAATTTTCAACACTTTCAATCCTAAATCTGCATTAAATTTTTCCTTTGCTTTTGAAGAATTAGAAACCTTGTTATCTGCCACACTAACATCTTTAGTCTCAGATTTTTTATCTGGACTATTTTTAACTTGGGGTTTTTTACC
>JBFHXM010000010.1:0-16893 GCA_041598975.1 Candidatus Woesearchaeota archaeon
CATATAATTATTTTTATAAGTATTATATTTTATAAATTTGTTTTTAACTTTAGAGGGGCAAGTATCAAATTTCAATTAAAAAACGAAAGTATCCAAAGCAGTATTCTTTTCAAAAAAGATACAGAATTCTCTTCCTCGATTCTTTTCTCAACCTCTCCTTTTGTTTCAATTTTATACTCTTTTTCATAAAAAACCGTATCTCCAAATTCAAGTTTTACAAAATAAGTCGGATTCTCCTTTTCAAGCAGGATTTCAATCTTTCCTTTCTCCAAACTTGAAGTTTCAATAATCGTACCATTTTCATTATAAACATTGATTTTCAACCCTTTTCCATGATTCTCTATCTCATAATTCAATGCGAAATATTCTCCATCATATGATGAATTTGAATTAAGGATGGGCCTTTTCAAACTGATTTCAAAATCCCCTTCTTTTTCATCATAATTGTAACTTATTTTTGAAGAGAAATTGCCCGTTGTCGAAGTTATGGTTTTTGCTTCATTGAGCCTCAAATTTAATGTTTTGCAATCTTTTTCATCAAAACAAATCTCTAAATTGTTAATCTCGTAATTGTTTGGATTTTTTATCTCGCAATTTATGTTGTTTTTAGGCACATTTAGAATCATCGCACAATCAATTTTAAGATTGTTGTTTGTAAGTACTATCTGCTCTTCTTCATATGCCGGCAGTGCAACTTCCTTTATTTTCAAATAATCTTCTTGTGAATATATCTCATAATTTGCTTCAAAATCATCACTGCTTACACTGAAAGGGAAAGTGTATCTCATTCCAGAATTCAAATCCGGTATTTTGTATCTGAAATACATAGTCTTTGTCTCTCCAGGTTTCAGGACAACTATGTTTTTAACTGGATCGAGCGCTTCGACTTCTTTTGTTTTTGCAACATGATAATTGAGAACCTGGTATGAATCCCGCAAGTTTTCTGCATCTATTTTCAAGTAGCCGTAACTATCAAAACCTATCTTGTCAGGCCCGCTTACCATCACTGAAAATCGCGGAGTTGTAATTTTTTCTTTTTGGTCGATTATTGTGAATTTTGTAGTAGTTTTGAGCGAGTTCTTCTCTATCGCAAAACCTATGCCACTTCCGTTTATTGACACCGAGTCCACATTGTTCTTCTCGTCCTGCTTTAAAACAATATGGCTCGCATCAACATACCCGTACTGGTTGTATGTCAAATCGAAAGGAACCCACTTCCCGTCTATGTATATCTCTGCCCAGGCATGCCCTCCCCAATTATCTCCTACAAATTTTACTACATCTTCTGAGGTTGTGTAAGCATAACCTGAAACAACCCTTGCCGGAACGCCAAGACTCCTCATCATGGACACGAAAAGATTTGTAATCTCTTTGCAGACCCCTGTTTTCAAACTGAACGTTTCTGTTGATTTCTGGTTTGGATTGTTTGCAACAGTGGACAAATCATACTTCACTTCATTTTGAATCCAGTTCGCTATTGCAACACTGATTAGAAATGTATCGTCCTTGTTTTTTGCAAGCTCAGACGCCTTGTTCTTTATATTTTCGTTTATGTCTATCAAATCATAGAATTGAAGGTATTTTTCATTATCTTTACTAACATCTTCTATTGGATAGGGCTCCTTTTTTTTTATTTCTGGCTCAAAAATTATGCTCTCAACTATGAACTTGTTCTTGATAGTGTTTGCTTCCTTTAGTGTTTGTGTGTTGTATTTGAACTCAAGATAGGGATTGATTGTCTCATTATGATAGCTGTAACTTTTGAAATTTGTCTCAAAAGAGTTCAGATACTGGTTGTCTGGTATCGTTTTTGGGAAAAAATGCGACTTGACATTGAAATAGTTGACTTCATAATTAGGGCTCTTTTCTATCCCGAAATATATCTCGTTGTCAATATTAACCTTCAGGTATTCATAAGAATTTATGTCCTCTCCAAACACGCTTGAAATACAAAGAAAAGACATGCAAAAGAAAATCATAATCAGGTTTAATACATTTTTTTCATTCATTTTTTCATTATCACTACTTTTGTTTTGCAATTAACATTTATAAAATTTTATGTTCATTTAACTAATATGAAATACCAAACTAAGAAAAATCAGGGGGAGATTTTCGGAATTGCATTGTTCTTCGTGATAATAATAGTTGGTGTGATATTATACGGAAGAATTGCTGCTGTAAGGAATTTGGATGAGGACTTGACGCAGCAGGAAGAAAAATACAAACTACTTGCAGAGGGAACACTAAACAGCCTGCTTAAGATAAGTACTGGTTGCACAGTTGAAAGGGACAAGGATACGCTAAAAGACTTAATTAATTTCTGTCTGGATACTTCAGATCCTGCTGCCGACCCAGAAATAGTCTGTGATGGGACAACTCGGCGTTCCTGCACATATTCTCTTCAAATACTCGAAGGGAGTCTTCTCTCTTTATATAACACTTCCGACAATATTGGGGTTATCCCTTACAATCTCAGTGTCAAACTGCCGGATTTTCCGCAATCTAGCCTGAATGCAGAATTTAACAACTTTGATACTTTTAACATAACCTCAAACATTGACAGAAGAAAAAAAGGGTATAAGAAAGCACCTTCAGGTAGGATTTCCTGGGCAACATCAAGGAGAAATGTGAATTTTGAATTATATCTTTTTTATAACTGAATTTTGACGCGCCTAGCAAGTAGTACTACTTGGAAACATTTATATATTAAGAATGCTTACTATAGGTATGATAAACAGAAGGGATTTCTTGAAATTATCTGCAGCAACAGGGGTTTTAAGTTTAACAGGACAAAATGCTTTCTTAGCTAATGCTATTGCAAACAATGCAGGTTATAATCAAAATTTTACTGTTATTTTTTCGGGTCTTCAGCAAAACTATGTTTCAGATATGAAAAAAGGAAGACAAGAATACATCAGTAATTGCAATAAGGTTATGGAGATGTGCAAGAAAAAGGATATTCCTACTATATTTGTAAACACTCCAAATGGGGGAGATATGGAACAAAAAATTTACAGATTTTCAATCCAGATACCAAGACATACATATGTGCCTATACGGACAATGAATGATGTAATCTTAAGGGTGTTTCCAGAACCTATAACTGATGATGAATGGGCTAGGCAAACAAAAGAGGAAGAATTATTAAGCCAATCATTAGAATTTATTACAGGAATTTTCGATGAACCATTGTCTGGAATTGACAATCACAACATATTGCTTGTAGGAAGGCATTTGAACAAGTTGGAAAACAAATTGTTATATAAAGGGTATAATGTGATTACATCTCAAGATTTGTCGGGTGGAGATCCAAATGATTTTCCAAGTGACTTTCACAAAATAAAAGATATTTTGGATATGATGAAAAAACACGAGCCGGTAATTACTCCTCCTACTATAGATTTAGCTCCTGAAGACCTTATTTGGGGATTTATGATTACAGATATGCAAGATGCTTTCTTAGAACCAACTCTTATAAATCCTCAGTTTGTTTCAAGAATGTTAAAAGCACAAAACGAGGTTATTGGATGGTGCAATAAATACAAAAGGCCAATACTTGTGTTCGAAAAAGATCCTGCGAGATATGGGGTAACAACGAGCAGATTAAATCTAAAAGGAGCAAAAAAGATTGAATACTATGAAAGAGCAGATGGAAACAATGGTTTTTGCCAAGACGCATTGGACTTTTGCAATCGTGAAGGAGTGCAAGGTTTGATTTCTTCAGGTGTGTATACAAGAGCATGCCAAAGAGGAACGGGTTACGGCGCTAAAAGAATGGGAATAAATCATATTATCTCAGTAGATAATTTGACTGAACATCATCATATGGACTCAATATTTAGAAAAGACACATTCTCCCCTATTGGCGGTTTCCATGCAAACAGTCATGATGAGGTAAAGAGATTATTAAAAGGATAGTAAAATGGCAGAGCAAGATAAAAAAAGAAGAGTAGTTGTTGTGACGAATAATAAAATTGTTTCAGGGGTTTCCAATTCATATAGTTTCAGAGATTTGGTTGAAAATCCTGAAATCAGTCATGGATTTGCAACTTTGAAAAATCCAAATCCAAATTTAAGAAAAATGCCTTCTAGAGCAGGTTTTGAAGACTTTAAATTAGGTTCTGTTTTAATCTACGATAGATATGATGCAACATTGAGAGGTTCAAATCAAGTTGCGATTCCAATTTCTGATGTTGTATTCATTTATGGTGTTGATGACCCTTATGAAACAAATCAAAAGGAAGCATTTGAAGTAAAAACTAAAAGAGGAACTGCTTTAGAAAGGCATATCGTGGAAGCAGAATTTGATTTGGAGAGGTTTCGTTTAAAAGGAGAAATGGAAATTCATAAAAATGAGTGTTTTGAAGATGATATGATGAATCTTCATTTTTCTGGTTTCAAAAGACCTTTTGTCATGCTAAGCAAACCTAAATTGGTTAATGTGCAAAGGAAATATCCTGTTTATATGGAAGAAATAGAACCTCGTAAGAACAGGACGGGTCACAAATTTAATATTGATGAATTTGATTACGTTATAATTAGAGTTGGCCCTGAAATTGAAAAAACAATTGCAGAAAAAGAAGATTTAATTCAAAGATGTTTCAAATTACATGAGGGATCCCCAATTTTGTTTGCAACAGGACAAAAGGGAATAACATATGCATCTAAGTTTCTAAAGTGATGTTATTCAAGAAAAAAGAACAAGTTTCACTTTAATGTTGAGGATGCTCGAATCCTTGCTCTTTTCTTTCTTTCAAAGTGCTTATGTGATTCACCTTCTCACTCAAAAAGTCTTGAAGATTACCTGCATACTTTTCAATAAGTGTGGAAGCGTAATCCCCTCCAAGAAAATGAGGCAGGATTACATAATCGCTACCTTCCTTGTACAATTCGAGGGCATCATCAATTTGGTTTGCAGTTTGAATGATTGTTGCACTATTGTTTCTCTTCTTAAACTGCTTTAAAAGCAGCATGTTAATCTCAATATCAGGAATAGTCGAGATAAACATTTTCGCAGCTTCTAAATTGAACTCTGACACGAACTCTATATTACTTGCATCACCATAAATGCAATTTATATTCTCAGACTTGAGTTTCTTAATTATTTCTGGGTCATAATCTATTATGACATAAGATTTTTTAAGTTTCTTTATGCTTTTCAAAAGGCTGTAGCCTATTCTATCATAACCGAAAATCAGAATCTCATTTTCCTCTTTCTGAATTTTTGTAGAAGTTTCTTTTAACTTTTTTCTCTCTAATTTATTGAGCAACGGCTGAAACTTTTTATAAATTGAATTTCCATGAAGTATCATGTAAGTTGATGCCGTAATAGTTATAATCCCAACCAGTGTTATCATTGACACCTCTTCAACTGTCAAGAACCCTGCGTCCCTTCCAAGCATTGCCATGATTAAGGAAAACTCACTTATCTGTGCTACGGTAAGCCCGGCCAGAAAACCTGTCCTGCTCGAGTAACCAAGCAAGTTCATCAAAATTAATACTATTAACGGATTTCCTACAAGTACAAACAAAGAAAAGATTAATGCTGGGACAATTATTGGTGAGAGTGTTTCTGTAATTAGACCTAATTTTTCAGAAAATGTCACATCTTGAATACCATCAATTGGTGGGACCATCTGAGATCCTAAAAGTATGAAAAACATAACAATAAAAAAATCCCTAAGAGGTCTTACTCTGGCACTTATCTCAAACTGATACGGGGATGATGCAAGAGAAATTCCTGCAAGCAATGCACCTATCTCCAAAGAAAAACCTGCCTTTTGAAAAAGTGCTGAAACCCCAAAACACCATGTGATTATAAAAATAAACAAAAGTTCTGTAGATTTGGATATATTTTCTAAAAACCTAGGTAAAACTGCTTTTGATAATATATAAGTTAGAACTACTGCAATAACTGCGAAGATGCTCGTTTTAAGAACTAGAGAATACAAATTGGAATCAGGACTTGGATTTAAGAACGCACTTATAACCATAAGAATTATCACAGCAACAAGGTCTTGTATAATTAAAAAACCCATGGAAATTTTTCCATAAAGCGTGTCAAGATCTTTTTTATCAGTTAAAAGTTTTACAATGATAATTGTTGATGAGAATGTAAGTGCGATTGCAATAAGTAGAGACGCAACAAGACTATACCCGAATAAAATCGCAATCCCCATTCCAATAATGCTCGTGAATATTACTTGCCCAAGACCAGTTATTAATGAAATTGCACCAACCTCCTTAATAAGTTTTAAATTAAGATGCAGCCCCACAATAAATAACAGCAATGATATTCCAATATGCGCAAAAGTTTCATAACCCTCATTTGAACTTAGAATATTTAGAAAAAGTGGACCTGCCATCAATCCCGTAAGAATGTATCCTATTAACAGAGGTTGCTTAACTTTATTCACTATTAACGACACAACCAGAACTATAATCATTACAATGCTCAATTCTACAAAAAATGAACTCATATACTATTTAGCATAAGTCTTATTTAAAATTTGTATGTTTAACTTCAAAGTGGGAATGCACATTTCTTAGATAAATTTATTAAAGAAAAATAAGAATTAAATTATTATGATAAAAACTATTTTTTTTGATGTAGGAAGTTGTTACCTTCAAGGTTCATTCAGAAAATTTGTAAAAAAAAGTTGTAATATGTTAGGGATTGAAAATCTCGCAACTCCTGAACATCACAATGTAACTTTTGATGAGAATTTAAATAGGGGTAAAATCAGTCATGAGGATTGTTTTAGAAATTATTTTAAAGTTCCAATCTCTGATGAACAAATGAAAATAATAAAACAGTACTGGATGACAACTTGGGTTGCAACTGAGGAGATGTTGGAATTAGTAGAAAATCTAAAAAAAAAACAATAATAAACTTGATATTCTTTCCAATTCTGATTCTTTAAATTCGCCTAATAATGAGAAAAAAGGTTGGTATGATAATTTTGAGGAATTGATTTTGTCTCATGAATTAGGATTTATCAAACCCGAAAAGAAAATTTATGAAATTGCATTGGAAAAAACAAATTCAAATCCAGAAGAATGTTTGTTTATTGATGACCAAGAAAGAGTTTTGATTCCTGCAAGAGAAATGGGAATGAAAACTATAAGATTCAATTCTATTGTACAATTAAAAGAGGAATTAAGAGAAATAGAAATAAAATTTTAACAATCTCAAAATTTATAAATAAACACAGTCCAATTTTATATAATGATTAGATTGCTATTATTTGTACTGTTCTTGCTACCTTTTTCTATAATAGGAATTATCCAAGACATCAGATACCGTAAAATAAAAAATTGGGTGAGCCTTACATTTCTTTACCTATGCGTTCTGGTATTCGCCTTCCACGTAACTATTTTCGACATTCCGGACTTTATTACATTGATAATTGCGATACTAGGCGGATTTTACTTCTACAAAAAGGAACTTTGGGGTGGCGGAGATGGGAAAGTTTTCATGGCGATGGCATTTCTGCTTATAAGCTATGCAGGAGCACTCATATTCATACATTATCTGATAAATTTGATTGTTTTCTACACAATTGCAATCCTATTCCTAATATTTTTTATAACAACAAAAAAAGCTAAAAAAAGGAACTTCAAGGAAATCAATCTTGGTTTTCATCTGTTTTCCCTGCTATTTATCTTTATATTTGTTAAAAACATAATCGCATACATATCCTTTGAATCTGCATTATACCATCTCGCATTCATTATATTTGTACTTTTTTTAGTAAGTGTTTTTAATCCTTACTTGAAAACTTTTTACTATGGTTTTGAAGATAAAAGATTGAGAATAGCATTAAATACATCATTGATATTAATCTTTTTATTTTTCAGTTATAATTACATTGCTGCATTCATATATTTCGCATTAATACTAACATTTAGGATTTCTTTAGACTTCACAGTAAAAATGACAAAACATATCAAATCAAAAGAAGAATTTTACCAAAGTCCATTCCTGATATACCTCTTTCTTTCTGCAATATTCACACTTCTCTCAAACAACAATATAATCTCAATTATTATCAACCTTTTCAGGTAATCCAAAGCCAAGTTTTATATATAATCTGCAAGTAATTAAAGTATGAATATAATTGGAAAAACCAATGCTGAATATGAATTATTGATAGAAACGCTTGATGATTTATGGGTTTTAAGTCAAATAATAAATACAAATGACAGAGTATTTGGTAAAACTGAAAGGAAAATTAAAATCGGCTCAGAAACAAACTACAAGGTAACCACTAAAACAATATATGTAGATTTGCTAGTTGACAAAGTCAAATTCGAAGATGAAAGACTGAAAATTCTAGGGAAAATCCAAAACGAAAACGAATATGCTGCAATAGGCTCTGCACAAACATTAAATTACAATGCAGGAGACAAGATTAAGTTCGAGAAAAAGAACATGTTAAAATTTGAACAAAAGCTTCTTGACAATGCAGTAAAATCCAAAAAATCACAAAACCTGCTAATTCTTTTCGATAAGGATACATTATATGCAATAGAATTTAGCAATATCTCCTACAAAATTTTGTTCAAGGAAACAAATCTTGGTTCGAAAAAGACGCTTGAAGGAGAAGTGAATGAAGAAGAACAAAAGTATAACATAATCAAAGATTTGCTCAAAAAAGACTATTCAAAAATAATATTTGCAAGCCCAAGTATCTATAAAGACAAACTTCAGAAATACCTAAAAGACAAAACAGGATTAAAAACAATAACATTTTCCTGGACAGATGTAAGTTCAAATGCAGTACTTAAAGTAATAGAAAAAATCAATCAAAGTGGCATTCTCTCTGAAAGTCAGATAGCATACGAGATGGAACATATAAATAAACTTCTTGAAAACATTTCAAAAAAAACAAAGTCAACATACGGACTTGATAACATAACTCAAGCAATAAATTCTGGAAGCTGTGAAACTCTTCTATTGTCGACAGATTTCATGAACAATGAAAAAGAAAAGGGGAATTACGAAAATATAAACAATTTAATAAGAACTGTTGAAAAACTCAATGGAAATCTTGTAATTGTAAATTCAAAAAACCAATCCGGTAAAATTTTAGACGGGTTAACTGGAATTGCGGGAATATTAAGATATTAGAAAACATCTAAAGTTTTTCCAAAGTATCAAGAATTTTATCAAGCTCTTCTTTAGGAATCTTTTTTTCATATTTTTTCTCATTCATCAAAATATGATTTAACTTATTGTTAATTATCGCAAGAGCAACCCACAACTGCGCTTTTCCCTTGTTTCCTGCTTTTCTGATAGCATAATCGTACTCTTTGGTTTCTAGAATTAAATCATTCAGGTTTTGTTCAACAACAGGGTCAAGGTCACCTCTCCAGTTTTTTTTACTCATAACAATAACTATATTGCTTTTAGTTTATAAAATTTGTCTTTTAAAAGTGAAGACATAAAGAAAGATTTATAAATCCTATTTTTTTAATAATACTATCATGGATAAAAAAGCTGTAGTAGGAAGGATTTTCCTGCTTGTTATTGTTGTTGTACTGATGTGGTTTCTGCTTGCAAACAAGATAGATGAGTCAGTTTTTGAAATAGAAAACGAGCCAGAAACAAACTTGACAAAGCAAACAACATACAAGGAAATATCCTCTGGAAACAAAAGTGTTTCACAAGCAAAAGACATAGTAACAGACAGGTACATAGTAGATTTGTCTGAGGATGGTTCACTAATAATTAAAACCAATGGCAAATATTATGAAATAAAAGAAGGAAACTTAATACTTGATTCCAAAGTTGTAACTGTTAGCGAAAAGGAAAAAGAAGTGCAATTTCTAGAAAGCCCAAGACGAACTATCAGTTCCAATTAAAAATAATTTTTTTCAACTTCTATTATTTAAAAAATAAAAATAAATTTTAAAACAAAATTTAGAATTCTTCAATATTTTCAAAATTAGCAAGCATGCCTTTCTTCTCTAAGGCTTTAATCTCATTAGGTTTGTATTTGTAAAACAAGTCAGCTTTGTTCTCGTCAAGCTCCCAAGGCTCAAGCAAAACAATGTCTCCTTCTCTAATCCACAAAAACTTTTTTGCCCTGCCAGGAACCCTAGCAAGAATCTCTCTACCATCCATGCTTCTTACATTCATCCTGGAACCGCCAAGCCTTTTCTCTACAATACCAATAAACTGATTTCCCTTGGGTGCTTTGAACCTTGTAGTATCTTGCTCTTGCAGGTCTGCTAACTTATCTTTTTTATTTTTCTTCTTAAAATTACTCATCTAAAAAATATTAATAATATCGCTTTTATAAATGTATTTATCTTATTTTATAACAAAAACATTAGAATAAACTGTTTCTCTTTCCTTTATTGAATATTCATCAGTTTCAAAAAGTGTATGCCCATAATTAAATACGAATCTATATTCTCCTTCACCTATATGTTCAACATTTTGACTATCCACAACATTACCATAAGGACAGATATTCTGATTCCATGTCGAGGAAAAATTAGCTCCAGATTCTAATGTTATTGGTGGCACTTGTTCATACATAATAATGTAACACTCTTCTCCAACGTCTTCTGAAACTATTTGGAATTGATCTTTTTCCTCCCATCCCTGACCATTAAAGTACTCTAAACTCCAATCCCTATCGCCTCCTGAATAATAAAGAATATCTCTATCTAGTCCATTTTTAACATTAATGTTTATAACTTCGCCTTTTTGATACTCGTTTTTCTCTAGATAAATCATTACCTCAGAAAAACTTTGCGGGTTTGCAGGCAATTTCGGGCATACGAACTCACAATTTGTCCCAGTCCTGCCCACATAAGAACCATCTGGACACATCATAGCATCTGCAGTGCAAGCTACATTATTTTGCTTGCCACACCCACTCAAAAAAATCATTCCCAAAACAAACATCAAAAACAATAATTTCTTGCTCATTTTACTTTTGCCTCATCAAAGCCATACCTAGAAAACCCAAACCAAGCCCAAGAAAAATTCCACCAACTAACTGGTCGAATATAAACCCAAGTCCCATTCCTACAAAAAGACCTGCTGGTACAAAAAGCCCGCTTCTATCATTGTCCTTTTTCTTTTTCTTTTCTGTTGTCATAAATAATTAAAATTTTAAGAATTTATAAAATTACTTCTTTTTCCCTTTAACTCTATTATTAAACTTCTCGAAATAGACCATGCCGACAGTTGGTGCTTTCTTCACCTTAGGATTCTCCATAGGGTGGCCAATAGGTATAATAGCATCAACATGCATATTTTCGGGAATCTCGAGCATCTCCTTTAGAACTGGACTATCCTCAGCATCTACCCAGCAAGCACCCAAGTCGTGGAAATGCGCAGAAAGGAGGATGTTCTCAATCAAAGCTGCTGTGTTCTGCACAGAAAAAATATGTCCCCTTTCCTGAAACAGAG
This sequence comes from Candidatus Woesearchaeota archaeon, assembly GCA_041598975.1. Lineage (GTDB taxonomy): Archaea > Nanobdellota > Nanobdellia > Woesearchaeales > UBA583 > UBA583. The sequence goes on from JBFHXM010000010.1 coordinate 11,432, forward strand.
ACTTGACTTCGTAATCGTCCCTAACTACAACTAGTAAATAAGGTGCATCAGCCACCCAGTACTGCTGTTGTGCAAGCTTTCCGCAATCTATTTTCTTGTTCTTGTTCTCAACAACAATAATCTTTGAATTTTGACAATTTCCCGCACAAGGCGCATTCAAGCCGCACTCAACAATATCATAAATAACTTTGAAATCCACATCCTTGTCAGAAAACTTCCGAATGCTCCTTCTCGTAAGAAATTTTTTTACAACTTGTTCATGCAAACTCTCCTTAAGTTGCTTGTTCTCTTTTCTAAGCATTTTAACTTCCTTTTCAACTGGAATTTCTTCTCCTTCCTTCTTCTTTCCAAAAATTTTCTTAATCATTTTACAAATTTACTCTCCATTACTATTATCAACAACTTTCACCCAAAGACCATGCAAGTTACAATACTCTCTAATTTTTACAATTTTTTCGCTGACAGAAATTTCAAACATCGCTTTTGGCTTCTCGCCTGGCTTTAAGTCCTTTCTATAAACCTTATTATCAGTGATAACCTCTATAAACTGAATGTAATGCTTCTCTTCCATAGGATGTTCTACTTCTCCTACTTTAATAATTACGCTATCGTCTTCAACCCTCATAACAGGAACATGCTTCTCAACAGCAGCGTCTGTAACATTTTCCTTCTGAAGTGTCATATTCTGTCCACAACACACAAGTGTTCCTGCGCCATTAACAAGAACTTCGACAATATTCCCACACACATCACATTTATAGATCTCTTTTTTCTTGGTCATACCTTAATAATAATCTTTAGGATTTATATTACTTACGAATTTTCGTATTTAGAAAAAAGCAGCCATGCTCATAACTATCTTGTATGTAAGATAAAGGAAAATTGTAATCCAGATTGCGGTGTAAACTTCACCAAGAAGCAAGAAAAGCATAACAAAACCCATTATAATGTCCAAAAGACTAAACAAATCACGATTAGGGAGATAAAAAACAAGCCCCTTCAAAATTGCAAAACTGCTCCCAGAAAAGACATAAATCGTACTTAGGTGGCTATGAAAAACCAAAACAAAAAGCGTGTGTATGTCTATTAAGGTAAGCAAAAACACTATCATAATAATATTTTTGATAAGTGGTTTATAAACCTAAGTCTTACTTTTCAATCAAGAAAAACAACTCATTTTCAACTTCAAAAGTTTCATATTCCCATCCCTGTTTATTTAAGAAATTAATAAACCAGTTCCTTTTCTCAATCTTAAATTCTTGCTTGGATACAAGAGACTTTGTGGGAAAAGACACAACTATGTTTTTCGTAGGCATCATTTTCAGCAACTCTTTTGAAACATTCTTTTTCACATACTCCAAACTATCAAGTGCCTTAAACAAAAACACCATGTCACAAGATTTAAAATCCAAATCTTCTGCAATTTCTAAAGTAGTCAAATCATAAGCTTTGGCAATACCCTCAATCTCATACCTCTTAAAAAAATCATTCAAAAAATTCATATCTTCTGGATTCAAATCAGAAGCAAAATATGAAACATCATAACCTAAAATATCTTTCATAATAAAGTGACTGACAGGATTAAGTCCGCATCCTAAATCTCCAATTTTTTCCGGTTTCTTCCAAGCAAAAATCTTATTGTAAATTTTTTCATAAAATTCTAACCTCTCTCGTGTAGACTTATGGAGCATTAGCAATTCTCTGAAATTACCTTCTTTATTCAGTAGTCGATTTTTTTTCTTGAAATCCTTCGTAAGGAAAGAGCCGTAAATAACACCAATTTCCTCTCGAATATCTTTCACAACTTCTTTGAACAATTTATTTTTCTCAATCTTGTTTTTTGTCTTCTCAAAATTTTGTTTCAACAACTTATGCTTGTCTCCGTTCCGAAGAAAATATTTCTCAATCTTATCCAAAACATAATCATCACTTAAGCCACTAATTTGACTTTTTTGTTTAATAACATTTAGAAGTTTTAAATTGAGCTCTTGCATTTTACCTAGATAAAACAGATAACAAAGGCTTTATAATTCTTTTTAGTACTTTTTAGGAATTAATTTTTATTTTAAATGTCAATTCTAAGTTTAGAATTATGAATAAAAAAGTGATGAAAAAATATGGTTATTCTGAAGTTGTATTTAACGAATCAAGAATCAGAAAATTGTATTTTGAATACCTTCATCAAACCTTTTTTGACAAGATGCTCGATGTGCTTGTGTTTTTTGCCGTGCTTGTAACTTTCATGACAGTTTTCCTTGAAATGTTCTTTAATGTAAGCAAGATAATAATACTCTCGCTTCATAGTTTTTCAGTTCTTGTGTTGTTCATTTTCGGACTCGAACTATTTCGTGATTATGCCCACTCACACAACAGGAAATCCTTTTTCAAAAACCACTGGCTCGACTTTGTACTTGTAAGTTTCTTAAGTGTTTACTTCATAACTGCGACATACTTTGGACTTTCAAGGTTGAAATTTCTAATAGACCTCAAAAACTACTTCTCCGAATTCAAAAATTATAAAATATTCTACAGGGCATTAACCTTCTGGAGATAACTCCTCATTTCATCCCATAAAAGTCAATAAGTACATAAGTACAACACCAAGCACAAACATTATTATCTGCATCAATGACTTGCTAATCTTTGTATCTTTGTGCATTTCCGGGATTAGGTCTGCTCCTGCTATGTAAATGAAGTTACCAATAGCAATAGGAATAATAAACTTAATCAAATCCTGAGCAGCAGCGCCGATAACAAAACTAATCCCTAGTCCAATAAATGCAAAAATGCCCACAAAGAAATTCAATCCCAATGCTTTCTTCTTGCTAAAGCCACTATGCAACAAAACGCCAAAATCTGCAATTTCCTGTGGTATTTCGTGAAAAACAACCGCAATCGTTGTAGCAACCCCTGTGGGAATACTTGCGAGATAACTAACTCCAATAATAATTCCATCCAAAAAGTTGTGTACAATGTCTCCTACCAGGCTCATAATGCCGAAGTGATGCACATGTGTCTTAGTAATTGGCATATGGCAGTGCCTCCAGTGAATAACCTTCTCTAAAAAGAAAGAAATAAGGATACCAAATAAGATAAAAATAGAAATACTCATAACAAATCCTTCATTCATTTCAATAACTTCGGGAAGCATATGAAAAAAAGCACCTCCTAGCATGCTACCTGCAGAAAAGCTAATAAAATAAATAAGAACTTTTTTCATCACATCATCTTTAACTTTCAAAGTCAAAATTCCGATAAGCGAAATCAGACTTACAAAAAACACACTTCCTATTGCATACACAACACTATTCATTTTTAATTATAAAAAAATTAAAATTTATGTTTTTATAAATTTTGTTTATTCTATTTTTGCATTATCTTCAAGACAATCGGTTTTCATTGAATCGCTTTCTATAAGTTCGCAAACTGATTTATCGTATCTTTGTCCTATTGCATAATAACAAAATTCACTCTCTATCTCTTCACATAATGAAGGATTGTTTGTTTCAATTGCAATTCTTTGCAAGCAAAAATTCTTGTTCTCTAAATAATCAATTTTCCGACATATGTTCTCGTCTTTCAAATTTGTTGCCACGTTAATCAAACAATTATTTTTATAACTATTTGCTTCATCAACATACTTATCTTTTATAATTAAACAAACATCAATATCATTAGTTTTAATCCCTACTTTATTTAAACATCTATCTTCCTGCCCTTTGAGGAAAATTATTGATTCATCTTTTAATTCAATTTGCGCATGGCAAATACTTGGATTTTCAAATAGATAAGAAAGATTATTAACTATTGGTCCCCAAAAAAATAGCATTACTAAAATAGCAGTAATTATAACTAAATGCTTTCTAAAGTCACTTTTTTTGTTTTTGTTTTCTAGAAATAAGTTAATAACTATTGATGCTACTAATAGTACTACAAAGAAAACAAGTATGAATGCACCTATTAATCCTTTATCTCCTGTCCCTATATTACTTAATCCATAAGAAAAAAGTATCAGTATAAGGATACTTGTTGTTATTAACAAAGGAGTTAATATATCATATTTTTTCAATTTAAGCTCTTTTGAAACTAATATGCTTAAATAAGTTCCATAAATTCCAGTTGCCAAAACTAGCAAGGAACCTATTTCCAGATTTCCCATTAACAATATAGTTAATATTAAAATCCCTGTTATTATCGAATGTAATTTATAATTCATAATATTTTTTAACTTATTATGCTTTTATAAATTTTGTTTTTCTTTACGAAAACTTTAAAAAACAAATCTATTTCCTTATAATTAGTTATTTTATAATAGCAAATAAAAGAGGTCCACATTATTTCTTACAGCCTCGTAGTGTAGTGGACTATCATCCAGGACTTTGGATCCTGGGACCCCAGTTCGAATCTGGGCGAGGCTACTTTATTTATAAGCACAGATGAGGACTGGAAGTTCGAAGCTATTTGAGCTTGCTCAAATTGTCCAGAAATCTATGATTTCTCGTACTGGGCGAGGCTACTTTTCTATTACAAACAATTATAAAGAATAGAAGTAAAGGATTCTATATGAATAAACAATATATTTGTAAATATTGTAAAAAAGAATTTGAAAATAATAGTGGAGTTGAAAGATTATATTGTTCGAATAATTGCTTAAAAGAAAGTCAGAAATTAAATGCTTTACTTAATGAAGTTAGTGAATTTCAAAAACAAATCAGGGCAAAAGATAACATACATATGAGAACATTAGAATCTAAAAGACAATTAGAAAGTAAATTCTTTAAAAAAAAAGTAAGAGAGTATTATGATAATAAATGTGTTAATTGTGGGAAAAGGGGTAGATTAGAAATACATCATACTACATATAAAATTGATAGTGATAAAAAATATTCTAGAGAAAAGAATTACTGGGAATGGTTATATTTTGAGGATATTAATAAATTTCATGAGAATGTCAAACGATTAAAATTATTATGTCCAAAATGTCATTATGCAGAACATAAAGAACTAAAAGAAGAAACGGGGTCTTTTATGCCTAAAGAAACATATGATGATTTCAAACCTAAAATGAAAAAATTTGATATTAAAAAAACTAAATCTCAGAAATTATCAATCAAGGAAATAATGAATTTCAAACATTTATCTAAACGAGAGTCTAATCCTATATTATCCAAATTCAAAGATAATAAAGAATATCCTAATCAGGGCAAAAGGTGGTCTATTGAGGAAGAAAATATACTTAAGAAAGTATTTAATGAAAAACAAGACTTGAAACCTATATCAAAATTATTAGGTAGAACTATTTTGGCAATATGCGGCAGATTAAATAAATTAAAATTAATTTATTATAATTCTGATACTGGCGAATATTATATAAATAAAGGTAAAATATTATACAAAAGAAAATTAAATTAATTTTTTGTTTTTTAAAGTTTTTGTAAAGAAAAAGAAAAAAATAAAACTTA
>JBFHXM010000011.1:0-16086 GCA_041598975.1 Candidatus Woesearchaeota archaeon
CGCTAAGAAGTTTTAAGCATTGCTAGTAACTTTTAAGCGTTGCTAGTACTATTTAAGCGTAGTGACAAACTTTTAAGCGATTTTTCCGAAAAAATGTGCTTAAAATTGCACACTCTGAGTAACGGGTAACTGCAAAAAAAAAAATATCTATATATAAAAAAAAATATTTTTACTAACTTATTTACTTTTATATTATTTGTTGTTACTTGTTACTATAATATATAATATAGTAATATAATAGTAATAGAAGAGTTATAATAGTAATATAATAGTAATAGATAAAGTAACAAGATAGTAACTGGTATGTTGTAGGAGTTACTAATAGGTGTGATACTGAACGAACACATAACTAAGGTTTATAATAACTAGAAAATAAAATAACAATATGGATGAAGTAAAGAAAGAAATAGAGGACATCACTAAATACAATGAGGGGAAGATAAAAGCGGATAGATACTCGGGCTATTCTATCGAAGATTTGAATGTTAAATTACATCAAATTAGAAACTTTTTATTAAAAGTTGAAAAAGATATTGCAGAAATTGAAAGAAAAGTTTAAGCATAATGAAATGAAAATGCAAATGATTATATCTACTCAAAATCTAATTAGGGAACTTGCAGTTGATGAAAAAGAAAGTATAAGAGAATAAAAATGACTAATAACCAACTAGAACACAGATTAGAGGGCATGAATATTGCCGAAGTAAAGGAAGAGAGAAGAGAAGCATTTGATTTATTAATGTATATTGTTGCATTGAATCCGTATAATGTGAACGCTATCCAAGAAGCGAGTGATAATCACATCTTTTGGTGTCAAAGGTATAGATTATTACTCTTAGCAGATAATATGCTCCCAAATCGCTTAAATGAAGCCCTACAAGGCAACATTTATGCAGATTCTCAGGAAAAGGACAAGGAATCTAAATTTATGCCAATAGAAAGGGGCAGTTGGATTTAATTTTTTTATGTGTGCTACAAATTGCACACACTCGCCACCTTTATAAATTGTACACTCTTAGTATATGTTATGGCGAAAGTCAAATTAAATATAGGTGAGATACTCAAACTTAAATTATTGATTAAGTTTAGAGAAGATACACTAAGGCGAAGGAAAGACCATAGTAAATTATTTACTTTTAATCATGATTTCCAAAAAGAGATTGAAAAAGAGATTCAAGAGAATAAAGAACTTTATAAGAAACTTGAAAAGATGTTTAACGATTATTAAGAAAATGGATGACGAGAGATTAAAGAAATTAAAAGAAAAATTTCCAAAAAATTATGAACAAAATTTTGAAAGAGGAAAACAATAAAAATGGTAAGATTTAAAGATTTACAATTTTTTCAGTCAGGGTTCAAGAAGTACTTAATTGTTGAGGTAAATTAAAATGGTAAATATTGAGATAACAGAAAAGAGATTTCATAGTGCGAAGTTAAATATATTAACCTTGCTCAAGACAACAAATGCTCAATTTTCAGTTAAAGAGATTTCTGAAATTTGTAAGATTGAACGCTCAGTTGCACAAAAACACTTGACTGAGATGTGGAAACTTAGACTATTAAAGAAAAGGAAAGTAATATTTGGTAAGGGGGCAAGGTATGAGTTTGAACTCAACTTTTAGAAAATGGATTCATTAGTTAAATATATATTAAGTGGATTTATAATTTATTTTGTGCTTGTTTGGGCTTTCTTCTTTTTTGATAGAAGAGTAAACAAGAAAATTAAGTTAAGGGAGACAAAAGAAAAGTGAAAAAACAATATGTGACAAAGATAAGCAATAAAAAGAAAAGGTTAAGGGATAAAGATTTTTATGAGAAATTACAAGAATTTATAAATAAGCAAAATGGTAAAAGATAACCCGTTAGAACCTTTATTAATGCAAGGGTTTTATCATTTCGTACACATAGAAAAAAAAGAGAATAAGGAAAATGGAAGAACACAAAGATTATGAAACAATAAACGAACCTGATTTGTCAAGGCATAAATTAGTAAGGTGTGAGCATTGCGATAATGTGTCCGCTATCCCGTTATACAAACGAGAGTATCATAAGTGCGGGAATTGTTCAAGAGATACTAAAACAATAGAGGTAGATTAAATTGGTATTTAGAAATAGATATAATATAAGTATTGAAGAATTAAAGGAAGCAGTAAAATTTGCGGAAGAGAAAAATTTGGAGGTTATTGCAATCGAATTTGAAAGTAATCCAATAGGCGGGATAATTATTGTTTATGAAGATTATGAGAACCCTTTTGGGAAAGACATAACTAATTATGATAGGTGGTAAATATGGAACTCAAGATATTAAAAATCGACCTCGATATGAAAAGCAAGGTATCTGCTATATTACACTTGCAAGAAAGACTTGCTTATTTCCACGATATTAAGTTTTTTTATGCGGACAATATCAAGAGCATAGATTTAATAAAAAAAGCGTCATACGGGGCTAGAATCGTGCTTAATTCACATCTACCTACTGAAAAGGATGTTGTATTATTCCAATTATTGCTCGGGAGTGATTATAAAAAGGAAGTAAATACCTTGCTTAATCATTTCAAATTTAAAATGGATTACTCTAATAGATTATTTACTTCAAAAAGGTATAAGAACGGAGAGATAAAAACTGCTAAGATAATTGATGTAACTCGGCAAATTAAAGAGTATTTACTGCAAGGAGATAGAGGGAAGAATTATAATTAAGGGGACAAGCAAATAGATAAAGTATATTAAGAAAAATGGTAAAAATAAAAGAAGTATTAATAAAATTCAAAACAGGAGATGAATTAATTATAAAAAATATAATTAAAACGGATGTTCAAGCATATAAAGGAATAATATTTTATTCTTATTGTACTGAAAAAGAAGATTTTTCAATATTGTGTAATGAAATTCTTTATATAAAAGAAACAAATAGATAAAGACAAATGACACTAAAAGAAAAAAGTTATATAGGGAAGAATAAATATGATGTTGATACTAAAATGTATTTTCATCAAGATGTAAAAGAAGCAGTATTACAATTTAAAGAAGTAATGGAACATAGTAGTTTTAAATTGGATGAAAATTATATTAAAAATAATTTTAAAAGAATATTTGGGGATTTTGAGGAGACAAACAAATAGAATAAGTATATTAAAATGGTAGATAATAGAAAAAATAATATAAATATAAAATCAATTAGAGAAAAAATATTAAGACGAGTTACTAATAAAAGAATGGGAGATTTACTAAGACAAAGGGATGATTTAGAATTTTGGACAGGTAAAGGTTTAGAACATACATATAAATAGAATAAGTTTATTTTAATACATCAGAGTACATACTCCTCAAAATTTTATATTCTTGGGTTCGTTTAAATAAGTTCCAAAGACTTTTTATATAAGGGAATAATGCTTTAAATATATAAATGTAAAATCTAAACAATAAAAACTGTCCCGCAAAAAACAAAATTAGAAACACTATCATAATTAAAGGCGATAAAATGTTTAATAATAACCACATCCAAATATCCGTAAATGTATTTGACATTGTATTAGATAAAGCGTTTATAATGTTTGCAGGGTCTAATATCTTTAAAGGTTGATGAAATATTAATGAATCATCGCTTAATTCAGAAGCAACAGGGATTAATATTTCTGCTGGGCCGAATAAGATTATTTCTCCCGCCTTACTTATTACATTAATAAATCCGTCTATTGAAGCCATTTTTTATTTAATCCTCATCATCATAGAAAATCCCTCTTTTCTTATTTTGAATCCGTTTTCTATATGCGTGTAAAGTAAAACCTATCCAAAATATACTTATAACAAAACTTAAAGTAATTACAAATATCAAGATATATCCTGCTATTCGCCATAACGCAATATTATAATCTATTATTGTGTTAAACCCAACAACAATGCCCCCCATAAGTTCGTTAAATCCTTGTGGTTTGCTTTCTTGATATTCTAATGTTCCGGTGAAATTACTATTAACATATTCAAAATAAATCTTGCCAGATTCTCCAATATAATCAGGATTAATTTTAAAATAGTATCTACCTTGTTCGTTAAAGGTTAAATTTTGTATATAAAGAGTATCATCTTTTGTTAAATCGCCCCTATACATCATAACAAATGAAGCATTAGAAAAATAATTATTTATTATTAAATAAAAGTCTTCTGACAAATAATTAAATTCCATTTCAAAATCATAATAATATCTTGTCCCGTTTAATCCTCCAAAACCAAGATATTGGTTTTTTGATTGACTAATTGAACCAACAATATCATTATAGAGTATATTACCTTTTTGGTTATCTTTATAATCTCTTAGATTGCTTGATTGGTCAAAAGTGATAGTCATAGCAAACACACTATTAAAGCATAGCGCCATAATTAATACAAATCCTAATATAATATTTTTTTTCATTTTAAATTAATACCCCCAATAATCCGTTTATTGTTATTCCAAATGCGGATAAACAAAGCAGAACTCCACCTATAACGATTTTGCCCTCTTTTGCATACAAACCACCTATTAATAATACTATTCCTAATACAAGTAATATTAATCCGCCAATGATTCCCGTCCAAGTTTGACCCCACGCTTTAGGGTTTACTTTATCGTAAATCTCGAATTTATCAACGCTTAAAACATAGATACTTGTTATATTGTTCGGTGTTAAAATAGTGCCTAAGTCCAAACTCCCGTAAATAGCGATAGGGTCGTAATTGGTTGTTTTATCCTCTTCATTAACAATGATTCTACCATTATATAAACAATACTCGTTTTCTTGTCCTGTAATATTAAAGGAAGCGAACCCGTTTTCAACGAATGCGAAATTAATTCCGCCCTTGTTATATTCGGATCTATAAGGTTTATAGTCTGTACCTATCGCAGAGAATCCCTCGTTCATACATGGAGTAGTAATGAAAAGGTCTTCATCATTCACATTAAAATCTGTCCCAGTTATTTGAAAAGTTATTGTTTGGGGATTACTAATTATAGTAAATGATTGAATGCTTAATAATTCGAAATACAAAGTTGAATCTTTTGTAAATTCACAATACACAAAATATGTGTGGTCGCCCAATGCAAGTAAATTTAAATCATAACTAAAACCTAAAATATCATTATAACTTTTAACTAAACTATAATCAATATATAATTGACAATTTGATTGATTATTCAAACTAACTTTGATTTGGTCTTGGTTTGTTATATTTGCACTTGTTTGAGGTGTATAAGTATTGATAATATTAAATGTAGTAGTATCATTTATTGGCGGTTCTTCTGGTTTGAAAGGGAAAGTTTCGGGTACTTCAAAGTAATTAGTAGTTATTACTTGATTAATCTCGCTTTGTAATAGTTCAAAATTATATACTCTGAAATTATCGAAGTTTCCTTTGAACCCGTCTGTATAATCGTATTTCTCGCCAAAGATAATATTTATTGTAGAAGTACTTAGATTTTTCGGAGTTATTGATTGATTAAGTTTTAAATTATTATCAAGATAAAATTTTAATAAACCAGTATAACTATTATATGTTAAACCAATATTATGTTTAGTATTATCAAGCATACTACTACTTGGTACTGCTATTGTTTGAAAGATGTTTAAGGAATCAAGATAACTTACTTCAAATCGTGCAAGTGTTCTATCATAAACTAATTGGAAATAAACATTTGTACCGCTATAAACTTGCCCAATAGTGTTTTTGTCCGCTTTGTTTTCGAAAAATATTGTACCCAAGAATGTGAACTGCTCAAACATTGGAATAGTATTTATCATTCTAATAGAATCATCGTTTGTTAGTTTATATGAATAAACGCCAAACGCTTTTCTACCCGCGGTATTATCCCAGTTCCCCCCGTCTACTACTGCGTGATTATCGCTTCCGCTTGTATCAAGGATTAAACTTCCTGTTCCCTCTTCAAATTGGTATCTTAAAATTTCTTGAGGTGTATCATAACTATAACCTAGACTTAAAACACTTAACAACATAACTAACACAATAAATAATCTTTTCATAATAGTTAATTCGAATCCCATATTTAAATAGTTTTTCATTTTATCCACACTCCAACTACTGCAAAGAGTAATAATATCACCATAATGAATATGAATATGAACCCTATTATCATTAACACGCCAAACGGGGTGGTCATTATTTTGAAAAATGAACTTATTTCATCTGCGCTTTCTAAAGGGTCAGAAGAGTAAAGATTACCAAAGTCAAAGCCACCGCTTAAATCTCCGATATCTACCCCGTCCACATCTGGCGGTTCTACTGGCGGTTCTGTGCCTGTGAATGTGATTTCAAAAATAACTTCATCAGATACTTTGTAAGTAATCTCGTTTCCACACTCTACCCTATAAGTATAATTCTTTTCCGTCCAACCAGTTACTAAGGTTGAATAAATGGTATCATTAACAGGGTTTGAAACACTATCAATAAGAACTCCGTCAATAACGAAATAACAAGTTAAATCAGGAAACAAAGAATCGTGTAAAAACTCAAATGCTACAATGGTGGAAGCCCCCGCTATTTCGATTGTTTGGTTATCGATTATATTAATTAATGTAATATTAAAGTCTGTTGAATCTACTACTAAGTCCGCAGTAAGTAAATGACTTGTATATACGAAAGGATAACTTGAAAGAGGTTTAATATCTGTTATTGTTCCAGATGTATAACTTGAATCACAAATTCCGTTACTATCCCCGTCCACACATCCAACATTATCGGCATAATAATTACCTATTTTAAAATAATAAATTTTATTATTTGTGTGTTCGTAAGGTACTAATGGACTTACATTAAGTCCGCCAGTACATCCGTTTGAAACTACAATATCATTATCTAAATAGTTATTATATAATAATGCGTCACAATTATTACTAAATATCTCATTATCACTTGAGGGTGTTGGGATAGTTGAGTTAAAATAGTTTAATGTAATCTTATTTGAAGAGGGAATAGTTGCTTCAATATCTAATACTTCATAATAAACGTTAGTGTTCACGGATTCGTCAAGAGTAAATATATTATTATTCATATTAATATTATTAGCCCTTAATTGAATGAAAAAGTTTCCTAAGTCTGTGCCAAGTAATTCTCTATCATCGGACTTGAAAAAATCATTGTTTGTTATAGTGATATTATTATATTGAATATCTGCAAGATTACTTATCATTTGTGCATTATTAGTTGTCCCAAATTTAGTAAAATATATATTATTAACAAATGTGTTCGAGTTCAAGAAAATTAATCCTCTGTTCTTTACTGCAAGAATGCCAGAAAAACTATCTTGGAAATTACATTGTGTCCCTTCGTCTAATAATCCACAATCAATACCGCCATTGTTTAAATATATTCCTTGAAAATTATTGAATACTGAGGTTATTGGTATGGATGAATCTAATATACTCCCACTAGGAATCTCATAAGTTGTCGGAGAACCAATAATGGGGCTAAACTTTGAAACTGGCACAATATTAGTATTTATCGGGTTTGTGAAAGGTTCGCTCTCTTCATAATCTTGTACCCACCTAAACCCGAATTTATCTATATACATCTTTGAAGTACGCACATCTCCGTCTATATGCAAATAATTAGTATCGGCTATATTATCGTCGTTAGAATCGGCGAACAATTTAAAGCCCACAATAGAATCAAAGGCGTCATTTGCCACTACTAGAGTAGACGTTACATCATACATCATATTAATTGAAACTGAATCATACATCTTATTATTTCTCGAAGCTTCTTGAGTGGATTCAGGTTCTAATAAATACCCATTAACTAAAAAAACCGATTCATTAAATATATTCCTGTCCATTTCTCTAGGATTAGCGATTGGCGCGTTAATAGTGATGAATAAATCCGCGTTAATAATGAAAGTATTATGAAATTGATTGTCATTGATTGTTGAAGTTCCCGAAGTTGTTCTACTAACTCGTACAAAATAATCTATATTTTTAATTGTCATATCATAAAAGTTATTATTATTAAAATTATATACTTGCGAATTAAATATAGTTTTAGTATTATCTTTATTAGTGAACTCTATATTTAAATTATAATAATTACTATCAATCGAATTAGCCGTCCTTGCAAAAAAATTGTATGAACCCGTTACATCAATAGTAATCTTATCGTTTAACTGGATAATGTTTACATTACTAGGATTACCTATAATACAACTAGAACCCGTGGTAATAACGGGATTTGTTAAATTAATGTAATATGTATCCCCAGACACAAAAGTTACACTCCCACAACTCGTAATATAATGGTCGGCACTATACCCGAAACTCAACACGCTCAGAAACATAATCATTATAACAAGATATTTTTTAATAGTATTTGGTTTTTCCATACTATTTAAATGATTTTGTTTATTTTTAAAGTTAAGTATTTTATTCATTTTTTCAACCCCTTGTTTAGTGAATCCTCTAATATTTTTTTCATGCCGATACCAGATATAGAGATAATCCCTAATATTAAACCTATAAAAGATAAAAGTATTGCAAATAAAATAAAATCTTCTAACACAAATTCTCTTGTTGAGGATGTGAAAGTTTCAACCACTCCGAAAGTTTCTTGGGTCAGAGAATTAATCTCGTCAAAACCTTGGATTACTTGGGTCTCTTCTTGTTCCTCTACAAGTAAAAAGGTTAAGTTTCGTTGCACAGATTCGTTTAATAAAATTCCCTCACAAGTAAAGGTTGTTTCATAAACACTTATATTTGGATAGAATGCAGTATAATTTGTTTTATGAATCCAAGAACTAGTTTGACTAAATAATTCAGGAGAACTCATATTATAAACTAAATAAGTACAATCGGCAAGATAATTGGTTTCTATATGGAATTCTATTTCGTTTGTCTCTAAATCAAACTCTTGTTCGTCAAGTGGTACATAAAGTTCTAGTGCTAAAGGAACGCCTTGTTGATAGAAAGTTAAATTATATTCGTCTTTCAAACTTGAATTTTCAATGTTCTCACAATTAAAAGTAACATCTATTTGTTTTGTTCCGTTAAACGCTTCCCCAAAATTTAAAACGCCCCCGTGTGTCAAATTATCGGCAGTTCCTAAATCGGTTGTAACGCCAAGATATGTATAATTACAACTAGCGTTTAAATTTGTTGTAATGCTTAACAAAGTATTCTCTACATCAAAAGTATAGTTTGTGTTTTGTGGCGGATTGTTTAATGTAATATCTAAACTAGGGGTTACAAATTTATAGGTGTTTGTAGTTTGTTCACACCACGCTTGAATCTGGGTTTGATTAAGTGCATAATCATAAATATAAACTTCATCAATTTTTCCTTTGAAAACATTTCCGTTTACTAAATCACTTCTTTGACCAAGAGTAAAATTCTCATTAACATTTAATAAAGTCCCAGACCTACCAATAGAAGACCTTAACGAACCATTAACATATACTTTTACATTGCTTCCGTCAAATGTTCCCGCTAAACAATACCATTTATCAGAAGTTATCACTTCGGAGGATTCTGCAAAACTTTGAGCAGTAAGCCCTGTTCTTGCAAACATTTGGGGTCTATTAGCGGAAGAAATTGTTAATCTATAACTTTGCTCAGAACTTGAAGCCCCATACATACCTACTATATGTTGAGTAACTCCTGTTTGATTCAAGTTTACCCAAGTAATTATTGTAACATAATCGGGATTTAAACTTGGTTCATAACCAGAAGTCGAAGCGTAATCATCAACCCCGTTAAAATATAATGCTTCATTAATTCTTCCAATAACTCCGGTTTGAGCATTGGTAGTTAAATCAATATTATTTTCCGTTAAATCTAAAATAATATTGCCCGAAATATCCTCAACATCACAACTCCAAGAAGTGACACTATTATTCAATGTATATCCAAAACTTGTAACTATCAGAGATAAAAACACAACTAACACAAACAATAATCTTTTTATCATAGTATTTTAATGATTTCAAAACTTTATAAAGGTTGCTATTTTTTGAATATTTTGTTTATTATTGAATTTATAAAATTAACAAGCCCTACTTGTAAACCAATTATAAAAGTTATTGCAAGTCCAATTATCATTAATGGGGTTAAGAAGATTAAAATTATAATAAAATTTTCTGAAATAAGGTCTAAAGTTGAAAATGTTTCAACAGAAATACTCTCTATCTCAACAAGTCCCGTAAAAAGTTCTGGGTTTGTGAAATACGCATACGATAATATGAATTGTTTGTATATTTCATTATAATTATTGTCTATACTAGGATGAAATTCGTAATTTGCACAATAAGTATAACTAATATTCTCACTATCAAAATAATAATCTTGATTATAATTAAGTATGTCCCAATAATAAGTATAATCGTAATCCTCTATCATACAAACCGCCATAATTCTAGCCATAATTTCTGTATAATATTGTTCTGGCGGGTATGCCACGTCAATAATAAATATTTTTTGGAAATTTAATGTATTATGTAAATCATACGGAATCATTAAGATTCCTGAATCATCATATTTTGAAAAGAAATGATTAAGATTTAAAACATTGTTTGATTCATCAATACTAATGTTTAATGTTTCTGTTATATCTGCAAGTCTCCCAGTAAAGAATAAATAGTGAGTTATCTCGTGTTGGAATGTATTAAAAATTTTTAGTTTAAGTAATTCATCGTTCCAATTACCGATTGTTATATCTTCATATAAGTTTTCAATATTCATTACCATAGTGTTAGAGGGTATATCGTATCCCCCATAAATAGTACTCTCATTTTCAAAATTCTCTTCAACATATTGTTTATTTGCAAAAGTTATTTTTAGCCCGTCCTCAAGATTAAATTGGTAATTAGTAGAAAAATTCTCATTAGCCATTAAGTTTGTTATCTCTATTACTAAGTCACTCGGCGTTCTTCCGTTCAAATAATCCTCTATTCTAATATCCATTACATTAGTAGTTAATTGGATTTCTACATCTGTTGTAACTGAATAAACACTAGAAAATAAAGTAAGTACTATAACAAAAAATATTATTAATCTTTTAATCATAATATCTTTTTGTCGTCAATATTTAAAAATGTTTGCTTAATAATGCCGGATTCGTCTATCTCAAAAAATTTATTAGTAATCTTCTCGTCATTGATTTGTTTTAGTGTGTCGGCTAACATATCAATATCACAATTACTTTTAATTATCTCAACGAACTCGTCAAACTCGCCAATACCCATTTTAGTGTTAGTGTATTTAGTGTATTTTAATTTAACTTTATTTTTCAAGTCTTTTGAGTTCTTCGCTTTTAGTTTGATGAACCCTGAATCAGAATCTATCTCAAGTAATAATTCAAGTATCATATAAAGTGATAGTTTGAACCTCTCATAAGTTCTTTCATCAAGCCCCCCTTTCATTTCCTTTTCTATCCAAGAATCTTTTTTATGCTCGTACTTGCAAAGCCCGTGATTACATATTTCAAAGAACGGGCAAACTTCATCACTTGCTTTTTTAATTAATTTCTTATCATACTTTTTCGGGATAGCCCAACTATGCTTTATGATTTCTTTCGGGATGTCCGAGATATTGAGTTTATTAACATTATTACACCCGCCAACGAATTTATATACATAACATCCGTGCTTTCGAAACAAGTTCCCTATATCGAATATTACATAACCTATCAAGTACGGGAAATTGTCCTTGAACTTGTAAACTAGGAACTTGCTTAACCAGTTCTTAGAATCACGACCGAACGCAGAAAGTCCCAATGTAGCGCCAACGTTTATGAATTTCTCGGGCGTGATAAACACTACATTAATATTCTTCTTAGCGATTATGTTATTATAGTCCTGTAATTGGGTTGCTTCAATGTTAGCGCCAAGCCCAGACCTATTAAAAAAGTTCTCGTCCACTAAATAATAGTCCCCGAATTTAGCAGTTTGTAAATTTTGTCTATACTCTATCTGGTTACCGCAAGTGTATTTCAAAACTTCGTCATTGAAATTTAAACATCTATAATCAAGGATAACATCCGCTATCTTATGACCGATTAAAGATTTTCCAGAATTATGGCTTAAAATTAAATTAGCAATATAATTATTATTGTCTTTTACTTCAATATCATAACCTTGTTTTTTACCGATATGTTTTATTGATTTAATCCGTCTGTAAATTAAATCCCCGCCGAAATAAGCATAATTTTTTACTTGTTTTGTTTTTGAATTAATAATTTTTATTATTTTATTTTGCTTTTCTTCATCCAAATTAAAATTATCTGCAATAAACTCTAAATCAGATTTATAACTTATTCTTACTTCATAACTTTGTTTATGATTTTGTTTTTGTATTTTTTTTAAATTTTCTGTATATATAACTCCTATTTTTGATAAGCAAATTTTTATATCTTCCCATAATTGTTTTGAAGTAGTATTATATATTAATCTTTTATCAGTAATAGAAACATTTGAATCTCCGACAAATAATCCGCTTAATAATGCGATAATTTCTTTTTTAGTACCTAATTTGATTTTATTAGGTATAAATTTATCATAACATTTTTTATTATATAATCCAAAATCAAAAACTAGTTTACTAAAGTAATCTTTTTGCTTAATATTCCGGCATTCTTCCTTTTTAGTGAAATAATATTTATTTCCTTTTGCCCAATGAGGATATTTTTTTTTATTTCTACCATTATTATTAATTCTTATTTTATAATTTTGTTTACTATTATTATTTAATTTAAATAAGTAATTTATTTTGTCTTTTTTAGAAAAATCAAAAACACATCTTTCGTTTTTGTGGAAATATCCGTCTGCTAACCATAACCCTAGTAAACTAAGTTCATTTAAAGGAATATTACAAGATTTTTCTATATCTATATTATTGGGTACTGCGATAAAATCATTTATTTTTAAATTTTTAACTCTTTCCCAGTAAGGCGAAGCATATTTCCAAGTAGAAACATTATTTATAATTATTCTTTTTTCTTGTTTAGTTTTTAAAAATTTATGTAAATTAGAAGAATAAATCTTTTTACCACCCTCAAGACTAATTTCATAAAAATCTTTAATAGATGATTCAAATACATTACTAACTTCTTTTATTTCTATCTTTTGTGTGTTTTTATTCCAAGACAAAACTTTATCACCAATTTTAATAGAATCTAATCGTTTATTCTCAAGATTCCACATTAAAACTTTCGTATCCCCTAAATTTGTTCTTGTTTCACCCTTTATTACATATCTAAGATTCCGCTTCTCGTCAAGGTATAAGTATATTTCCTCAAAAAAATCTTGAGTAACATTTCTATAAAGTTTGATTTTAGATTGTTCGTCATTCATTACAATATCGTTCATCATGTATTCTTCGAATTTAGAAACTTTGAAATCTACATTTTTTACTACAAAATATTTCTGTATCTCTTTCGGGATTTGTTCTTTCACACCCATAAGCAGTTTACCTCTAAACTATCAAGAGTGCAATACCCCAATTCATTATAAACCATAACAAAAATATGGTTATCTGTTGTAACGTATTTTAGTTTCATTGTATCTTTTAGAGAATATTTCCAATATAAAGTCCAAACATAAGCCCAGTACTTACAATCATAAGTATTCTCCACATATTCGTAATGTTTGAAAAGAGTGTACTTGAACTCGTCTATTTCTTTATTAAATATTTCATCATAATCTAATTCATCATTTCTAAGTTCGTTATAACCTAACTTATATTTACTTGTCGGGAACGGGAGAGAAAGATTGTTCTTCTTAATATGGTTCTCTAACACATACCCGTAACCTATGTTCTGTAAATCGTCTGAGACTTCAAATAACAAGAACACAAAACTAGCGAACATAAAAAATACTATACAAGCAACAAAAAATATACTAAGCAAATTAACATAATGTTTATTTTCCATTTTGAATTTATTTTATTTTGTTATCAGTTTTCTTTTTAATCAAATCCGAATCAAATTTCTTGTTCTCTAAATGCTCGTAAACGTCTATAAGTTTCTTCTTATAATAATTGTTCCGGTTATCACAAATCTTGATTAAGTCTAATATATCAAGGGTTGTAAGCCAGAACCCGTGATTATTCTTCTCGTTTATTAGTTTATATTTATTTACCATTTTTTATTTCTCTAATAATACGTCAATTAATTCCTTTCTTGTTTTGAACACATCAGGATGATTTTTTAAGAATTTTAAATAAATCTTTTCAAGGATTACTCTAATATAATAACCACAAACTCCGCCCAGAATAAATATGATTATATCTGCTATCATTTATTATTACCTCCGGCTTGGGTTCGTCTCTTGAAATGAACTCTAGGGTTACTTTCAACACTCTTAATAATTCCCTCTCTGTAACTTTGCAAGTTTTCTTTGATGATGTCTCGGTGAATAATCTTTTCAATATACTCAGAATGAATCATGTCCGAGAAATCTAAATATTTAGTATTATCTTTAGTGTCTTTCAATAACGGCATGAAATAATAGTCCGTGTTCTCCACTTGGTCAATTTCCTCGCACTCGATAATCATTACCTTTGTCCCGTCAATCATTTCCTTTTTAACAATATACTTTATCCCATTAGGTATTAAAATAATCTTGTCTATCATTTTAAAACCGATTTGATTATATAATGCTATTATTTTAAAGTTTTCTTTCTTATCCGCTTCCCCGTCATAGAATCCAAGAACTCTAAGCCCTGAGGAAGTGTTTGCATAAACGGGTCTTCTTTTATATAACAACCATAAAAATTTCCAGTTACGCCATTTCATTTCCTTGTCTGCGTTTACTTGGCATTGTAATAAATCGTTCTGGTACACAGAATAGATAAAATCATCTTTATTCCTTTGATAATCTGTAAGCCAAGTCCAGATTTTAAACACCGCAAACCCGAACCCTAAAAGCAATATCAAACCAAACATGGACATAATAAATATGGTCAAAATAGTTATTGCAAGTCCTTGAGAAGCGGGATTAGTTTGTTCGGTTGCGGTAGTCTCAACAACTCTAACCGCAAAAATAGGAACACTCATTAATAATGTATTAGTCAAATACGGCATTAATTTTTTTAAAATCATTATGCTTTACCTCCGTACTTAGAATTGAAATCATTAATAGTATTTATCTGAGTAATGTATAAATCAAGTGACGCATAGATTTTTTCAAACTTAGTTCTAAACTTAATATCTGTTTGAACTACTTGTTCCTTTCTAATAAAATCACAATCAACTATCAACTCCTTAGCAAGTTTCAACCCAATTTTAGTGTTCTTAGCAACCTTTTTAAACTTCTTAAGTTTCTTCTGGAAATCTTTTAACTCTCTCTTAAATTCGTTCCCCATAACATATACAAATCGTACAACTTTATAAATATTTCTATAATGACGAATATGTCGGTTATGTGTTAAGGTTTATAAACGAAGAAAAATATAATGTAATTACTATGGCTAACTTATCAGAACTTAACACAATCATAGTTGAAATGTTCGGAGTGCTTAGTACTTTAATCGGTGAAGTAGTTAATTTAATTACTGGAGACCTTTTAGTACTTGCCGTTGTTGCCGGTTTTATTTCCTTAATTTTAGGATTTATCGGATTGGTGTACAACATGGTTAAAAAGCATTTTAACAACGCAACAACTATGAAAAAGTAAACTGCACGATATTTATATCGTGAGAGTATTTTTAAAAATACTCACTTTCAAACTTATTGTTCTTTGAATTCAACTTAATTTCTAAATTATAATCGTTTGCAAACTCTGTCGCTAAATCAAAGACCAGAATAAAATATTCTTCCAATATCTCGTAAAGTTCTATAATCTTTAAGTCTGTAAGTTCATTGCCCTTGTACTCAAGATAACAATACAAATCACTATTACTATGATTCTCAAAAAAGTATCTCTCAACAATCAATAACGGAATTTTATTGATAAATGATTTATATTTCTTTTCAATAATCTTAAACTTTTCAATTCTGGATTGATGAACCTCTACCCCGTCCTCTTTCTCAAGAGCAATCACGTTCTTTATATTAAGAAATGCCTTAGTATATTTATTCGGACTAGGGGCATTCTCAAGTATCATTAATAATAAA
>JBFHXM010000012.1:0-15906 GCA_041598975.1 Candidatus Woesearchaeota archaeon
GACAAAGATTTAAATATTAATAATGTAAATAATATTTAATGAAAAATATTGCCATTATTAGGTTTGAGAATGTTTTGAAATCTTTTGGTGACAATATTATTTTGAAGAATCAGACTTTTGATATAATGTATGGTGAGATTGTAGGCATTATTGGTCCTTCTGGAGCAGGAAAGAGCACTCTTTTGAATATGATTGTAGGGCTTCTTGATATTGACAAGGGAAACATTAATTATTTTCATCCGGATTTGGATTCAAGTAGTTCCATTTATAAGAAAGAGAAAAAAATCAAGGAGTTGATAGGTTATTCAACGCAAGAGTCTTCTTTTTATACTCAATTAACTGTTTACCAGAATTTGGTTTATTTTGGGACATTGCTTGGCATTCACAAGGATGTTTTGAAATCACAGATTGATGATTTGCTTAAGGAGTTCAATCTTTATGAGGCAAAGAACGTTTATGCTTCTCATTTATCTGTTGGGATGAAAAAGAGGCTTGATCTTGCATGTTCACTTATACATAGTCCAAGAATTTTGATTCTTGACGAGCCGACAGCGAATCTTGATTTGAAATTAAAGGAAGAAATATTACCCTATATTAAAAAGATTAATTCTATGGGTGTTACTGTGCTTTATGTTACACATAATCTGGAAGAGATTGAGAAGATTTGCGATAGTGTTATAATGCTTAACAATGGTATTGTGAAAGTGTCTCACAGTCCGCATAATCTTAATCATAAATTTAAGGAGTTTATTAAAAATGGGTAAAATTTTTTGTATTGTTAAAAGAAATTTTCATACTATTGCAAGCAATAGTTTTTCTTATCTTTTCTTGTTTTTCATACCGCTTATTTTGATACTTATTATAGGTTCTTTGTATTTTAATCAAAATGAATATCATTTCAAAGTAGGTTATGTTGCATCAAATGAAACAGATTTGACAAAGATATATCTTGATAGTATTGAGCAGGATGATACTTTCAGTTTGTCCAAACAGGAAAGCAGGGACAAGTGTGTTGATATGATTGAGGATGGATTTTTGCATGCGTGTTTGGTTTTTCCTGATGATTTTTCTATAAAGGAGGCCAATGTTAGTGTTGTGGAAGTTGTTTTGGATAATACTAAACAGGATATTTTAAGTCCGCTTCAAAATAATTTATATGAGATTTTGAATGAGAATACGCTTGAATACAAAAAGAGGTATATTCAAGATTTGGTTCATTTCCTTGATGATACTTACAATAAATCCAATGAACTATTGAGATTGAATAATGAGATAAAAGATTCTGTTGCTCAACTTGATAGCAATCTTGAGAATTTAAAGAAGGATTTGAATGAGTATGACAAGGACTTTAGTGTTAATGAACTTGGAGTCAGTTCTCTTTCAAACAAGTTTGAGGATATACTTGATGATAGGAAGTATCTTATTATGAATTTTAATAATTTTATGATTGATTCATATTCCAGTTTGGAAGAATTAGATGTTTTGATTGATGATTTTGAGGATAATCTTTCTGAGCAGGATATTACTAAGATGAGAGCAAAGATTTTGATTGTTGAAGAAAGTTTGGATGGGATTAATAGTTCGCTTGTTCAATTTGATGAGTCTATAAATTATAATCGAATGTCTGATATTATTGATGATTTGAGAGCAGATTTGAACGATATTGAGGCACAGCTTGATTCAAATAGTGATGAAATCAAGTCAAAGATTAATCAAAATCTTGAGGCTCAAAAGAGGATAGATGAACTTAATGTTGAAATGGATAATATTTCTTTGTTTTTGAAAAATGAGATTGATTCTTTTGAAATCAAGGATACGCAAACTTTGATTGAGCCGATTGTTTTTGAGAAGAGGGATATTTATGTTGAGGATAGTGACCAGATAAGTTCGGTAGTTCCACTTTTCATTTCAACTTTGATTTTGGTTTTATCACTCTTTTTGTCTTCGAGTATTGCATATCGTGAGAGAAGGACGCCCGCACTAACAAGAAACATTCTTACAAAGACAAATAGTCTTGAGTTTTTGCTTGGTAATATGGTTACATCTTTTGTTGTAATTTTTGTTCAGGTTGGTTTGATTTTGGCGATTTATTCGTTTTTCATTTTGGAAGGAGGCAGTTTGTTTTCCAATATCTTGCTTTTGCTCGCCAGTTTGATTATTTCTATATTTCCTTTTATTATATTAGGGAATTTTGCAGGTCAGATTGCAAAGGATGAGAATAATATGTATTTGATACTTTTTGCAATCATATTTTTGTTTTTGCTTGGTTCTGGGGAGATATTGCCACTTGAATTTTTGAATGGCAATGTTGTTTTCAGTTATCTTGCTTATGTAAATCCTTTTATGTTTGTTCAGGCGATATTCAGGAAGATTATTTATTTTACAACATCTTTTAGGGTTGTATTGTTTGACTATTTGGTTTTGATAGGGTTTTCAGCAGTCTTTTTCATTATTTCATTGTTAATTGAATCTTATCAGAAGAAAAGGTTCCTTTTTACATATATTGAGAATAAAGGCCAGTATGGTTTTTTTAATATGAAGAAAAAGGACAAAATAGAAGAGAAGGAGAAAAAGTAGGTATTTTTTAATTCTTGATTTTAATATTTGTCAAAGATGTATTTTTTCATCCATTTCTTGCTTTTTGCGTATCTTAATCCAAGATGCAGTATCATTGTTTTTGATATGAATTGCGTGAAACAATACAAGTACTGATTCATGTTGTATTTTAGGTATAGTAATGCCAGAGAACTAGCGATGAATATTAAACCTACTATGATTAGCAGTCTTTGGTATGCTTCTATTGATTTGTATGTATATTTTCCTTGTTTGTACATAATTATTTTTGAGGATTGTTGTTTATAAACTATTCCTTCGAATACTTCACCTTTTAAGGTGGGGATGAAATGAATATTCTAAGGAATGACCAAAAATCGACATTAAAAAAATTTGAGCGATAAATACTCCATCTTTTAAGATGGAGATAGCTCAAATTTGTTGATTTTTGATTTATTTGGTTTGTTGGCTTTGTCCGGAAATTAATAATTATTCTAATTTTAGAAATAATATTTTCCCCAAGCCACCCAAATTTTTAACTTTGTTAAAAATTTCAACCTTTATTTAGACTAAAATTAGAATTCTTGGACAAAGCCGGTTAGTGTATTATTGTTTTTATCTTTATATTTTTTTTTGAACCATAGTATCCAGTGTGTTTAGATGTTCTGAGTTTAAATCTATTTGTTGTTTTAATTTTTCTAACTTTGTTTCTAGTTGCTTTTTTTGTTCTTTTTGCATAGATATTTGGCTTTTAGTTGTTAAGTACAATAAAGGAGTGGTTAGACTTATTCCCAAAATTAAACTTAGCACTAATTTATTATTTGATTCTTCTGTAGTTTGGTTTGTTTTGCTTCTTGCGGGCAAGGGATTTTGCATGCTTTCCAAGATGTTTTGTGTTCCTGCATATATTGTGTATCCTAGTCCTAAGATTACTATGCCTTTTCCGATTGTTTTTATATATTGACCCCTTTTTTGTTTTTTATATTCTAGCAAAATATTTTTTCTTTTTGTGTAATAATCCAAAGCTTTTGCTTGTTCTTTATGTGAGCCAAGATTTGTCAAGGCAGATAATTTCAATGCCATCCTTATATTTTATGGTTTGATAGTCATTTATATTTTTTGTCTTTTTAAAGTGGTTATTCTTAAAAAGGTTTATAAAATAGTTTTTATTTGTTTTTTATATGTATACAACAAAAATTAGTGGGTGTCCTGAATGTGTTAGGACTTTTGTAAGGAACTTGGATGGTCAATTTGATTATGTTCATGTAAGCGGGAAAAGAGGAGTTTCTGGTACTGATTTATCATTTTCTCCTGGAAATTCTTCAAGAGGAATTGAGGAATTAGATACAACTGAGGTTAGTGTTTTTGTTCAGCAGTCGTGGGGCACAAATAGGGTTGAATCTGGAAAAGTGATGGTTTATAATCCTATAGATGGTTCCGGAAAAATTGTTTTAAGTGGTGAAAATGAGAGATTTGTAGGTTTTTTGGAAAGAGAGATAAGGAAAGTTGCTGGTAATTTGAGTAATTAATTTTTTTTAGATATAACATAAATTTATAAATTATTTTTGTTGTAGATGTTTTATGAAGCATAATAAGTATTGGTTCAAGCCAAAAAGGTATGGTTATGGGGCTTATCCTATTTCGTGGGAAGGTTGGCTTTTGATTGCTGTTTTTGTTATTTTGATGATATTGAATGGAGTTTTCATTTTGAGTTACAATGAGATTTTGTTTTTAATGGCGTTTGTTTTTATTACATTTTTGCTTGTTTACATTTCTGCGAAGAAGACCAAAGGCAAGTGGGAATGGAGATGGGCAGGTAAGTAGTAAGTTTAGGTTATAATTTTCTCTTGTTTTCTTTTTGAACTCTTTTTATCTCTTCTGCGATTTTCTTTAATTTGTCTACGCCAATGTAAAACAGAACTGCAGTTGATATCATTAAAAATCCTATAAGTTGCGGGAATTTGTTTCTTCCATCATTTATTGTTCCTGTGATTATCAAGGCAATTGTTCCAAGGACTAATAGCGAATGCACAAATAACTGGTTTTTGATTGAGTTTGTGTTTAGAATGGAATTGTTTTCTTTTTGGTTTGAATTTTTTGTTGAAAGAATATTGTCAATTGCGCTCAGGAACTCGTTGTCATCATATTCGTTTTCGTTTTTTAAAGTATCTTTTATGTTTGTTAAAGGTTCTTTGTTGTCAATTCTTTTTTTGATGTAATCTATGAGTTCTGGACTAACCATTATTTTCTTTGCATTAAACTTATTTATACAGATTTATTTAAATAAACTTGTTAATGAATATTAATAGGTTATTAAGAATTATTATTTACTAAATAATATTTTTGTTGATTTTTGTTTTACTATTTTCGGTATAAAATAATTCCGTAAACAATTAGTGCAATTCCAACTATAACTGTTAGCACTTCTGCAATGCTTGTTCCTCTGAAGGGTAGTGGCGAAAGCACTCTGTTTAGTATGTTTAATATTGTTAGGATTATTCCAATTACAAGTAATATTGTTCCTGCTATTTTTCCCATTTTATTTATTGGTTGGTTTTGTTTTTTATATATTTTTGTTGTTATTGTCTAGAGTTGTTTTAATATTACTATGTTTGTCATCCCCCTTCTTTCTCTTGAGATTAGGTTTTTTCCTTCCAGTTTGTCGAGCAGTCTTGTGATTTTTGCTTTTGAGTGCTGTGTTTCTTTTACAAGTTCGGATTGATATATTGAACCTCTGTTGTTTATTATGTATTCGATAAGATTTTTTTCTTCTTCATCTTCGATTTCGTTTATGGCTTTTCTTGTTTTGAGGTTTACTCTGATTGGATATTGGGAGTAATTTAGTTTGACTGATATGAAATTTCTTAGTTGTTTTAATTTTTTGTCCAGTATTACTTTTTGCTTTTTTTCTGTTGCAATCAAGTATATGCTGTAACCTAGTGATGCAAATAGAAAAATGTAAATAAGAATTTCTTGTATGAAAAAACTTGTTGTTGAACAATTAGCACTTATCTCACATTGCATCTTGATTGTTTTTCTATATAGTTTATCTGCAAAGTAAAAAATATAAAGCATGATTATGTTGATTCCAAGTAAAAAGTATCTGAGATGAATTCTTTTCATTAGGATTTATATATGGTTTTTGTAATTTATATATGTTGTGGATTTTATTTTTACTGTTGTTATCTAGGAGTTACTTTTATAAATGTTCAAATCATAAGGTATCCATGAAGAATAGTATTAGCAAGAATAGCAATGTCAAATATTCTGTGTTTACCCCAATATATAACGAGGAGGGAAACATTATTCCTTTGTATAATCAAGTTAGAAAAGTGATGGATAAACTTGGTGGCAAATGGGAACTTCTTTTGATTAATGATGGTTCTACAGATAATAGCTTGAATGAAATTTTGTCTATCAAGGATAGAAGAGTGAGGCCGATTGCACTTCAGAAAAATTACGGTCAGTCTGTTGCGATGGATTGCGGTTTTAGGTATGTTCGTGGGGAGTATGTCATATCTCTTGATGCAGATTTGCAGAATGATCCAAATGATATTCCGCGGCTTCTTAAGAAACTTGACAAGGAGCATTATGATGTTGTGTGTGGTTGGAGGTATGTGCGGAAGGATCCTACTTGGATGATTGTTGTTACAAAATCGGCAAAGTTTTTGAGAAGGTTATTTATTTCTGATTCTGTTCATGATTCTGGTTGCACACTTAGAATTTATAGAAAAAGGGTTGTTGAAGATCTTGAGCTTTGGGGGGAGATGCATCGTTACATAGTTGCGATTCTTCGTTGGAAAGGTGCAAGAATTGGGGAGATGAAAGTAAATCACAGGCCGAGAACAAAAGGAGTTACGAAATATAATTGGTATAAATCAGTGAAGGGTTTTGTTGATTTGTTTTATGTTTGGTTTTGGAAAAAATTTTCGTCTAGGCCTCTTCATTTTCTTGGTGTTAACGGATTGTTTTTGATGATGCTTTCTGGTTTGAGTGGTTTATGGTCTGTTTATCTCAAGGTTTTTCTGGGCAGGGACTTGTCGGATTCAGGTTGGTTTATTTTAACTTTCTTTTTATTTTTGATGGGTTTTCAGTTGTTCGTTTCTGGGATTATTCTTGATATTTTAATTAAGGATTATTACAATACTTCTTTTGAGGATAGATATAAAATAAGGGAGATTGTGAAAAAGAGAAGAATGAGGGGAAGGGATGATGGTAAGTTATGAGATTAAGAAATGAGTATGAGAGTATTGGTTTTGAATTATGAATTTCCTCCCCTTGGTGGTGGTGCTGCGAATGCTACAAAGTACATTTTAAAAGAGTTTTCCAAGTACAAAGGATTGAAGATAGATTTGGTTACTTCTTCTGTTGGTGGTTTCAAAGTTGAAAAGTTTAGTAATAATATTACCATTCATTATCTTGATATTGGAAAAAAACCTGAGAATCTGCATTCTCAGTCAAATCGAGATTTGCTTACTTATTCCTGGGAGGTATATTTTTATTGTAAAAAATTGATGAAGGAAAAGGAGTTTGATTTTTGTCATGCTTTTTTCGGAATTCCGTGCGGGTTTATTGCGAGGCGTCTTGGTTTGCCTTACATAGTTTCTTTGCGTGGGAGCGATGTTCCTTTTTATAGCGAGAAGTACAAGGTTTTGGATGTGTTGTTTTTCAAAAGGATGAGTCGGAAAATTTGGAGAGATGCTAAATTTGTTATTGCGAATTCAAATGGTCTTCGTGAGCTTGCCTTAGAGTCTTCGCCTAAGCAGGAGATAGGAGTTGTTTACAATGGAATTGATGTTGAGGAGTTTTTTGCGAAGAAAAGTTATTTTTCAGGGAAGAAACTTAGGATTTTGTGTGTTGGAAGACTTATTGAGAGGAAGGGTTTTAGGTATGTAATTGATGCTGCTTTGACCGTTTCTGATAAGGTTAGTTTAAGTTTTGCAGGAGATGGTCCTTTGAGGGAAGAATTGGAGAAGATGTCAGAGGGGCTTGATGTTCGTTTTTTAGGAATTATTAAGCATGATGAACTTTCAAAGGTTTACAGGGAACATGATGTTTTTGTTTTGCCATCTTTTAATGAGGGTATGAGTAATACGGTTCTTGAGGCGATGGGTACGAGTCTTGCTTTGATTTTAACTGACACGGGTGGCACGAAAGAAGTTTTTGATGGGAATGGGTTTATTGTCAAGATGCGAGATAGTTCTCAGATTGCTTCTTGCTTGAAGAAATATTTGAAAGATAAGGGTTTGGTTGGAAGGCATGGTAGAAAATCTCGATTGATTGCAGAAAATTTGAGCTGGGAGAATGTTGCAAAGGATTATTATAGTTTTTATGAAAAGGTTTTGGAGGGTCATAAAAAGAGTAATGCAGAATAAGAAAATTTTTTTGATTTGGTTTTTTTGTTTTTATTTGATTTTTAGTTCTATTTCGTATATTTTTGTGCCTTTGGTTCCGGTTATGTTTAGTTCTGTTAGATTCATGAAGTTGATGTTGTTGTTTTGAAGGTCCATGCTTTTTGTGATTATTATTTCTTGCGTCATGTCAGTGTTTATGTTTGTGTTTTCAAATGCTGCCAAGTTGTGTTTTGGATTTATTATCAGCTTTCCTTTTTCAAATGTCATGTTTGTGTTTCCTGTTGTGTTTATTTCCACCCATGAACCAAGATATTTGTCTGAGAGGTGGAACCTGTCGTTATTTTTATTGTTGCTATTGTCATTTTTATTAAGGTATATTAGCTGGTCGTAACCTCTCCACCAGTATCTTACTTCTATGCTATTTTCGTCTTGTGTGTTGTATATTGTTCCAGGGCCCCAAAGCATAAATCTGCCATTGTACATCACTTTGTTTGAATTGAGAGTAATGTTTCCTATTATGTAGTCCGGGTCTTCTGATTCTTCTGCGTGTTCAAATTCTATGTAGTATATTCCTGATTTTCCTGTGGGTATTATGTAGGAGTATTTTTTCCAAGTAGATTTTTCTGTTGTTCTTGTTATGATGTTGTCGTTGTCATCTATGATTTTTGTTGCAATTATGTTGTTGTTAAAATCTTTTACTGTAATTTTTACTGAGTCAGAACCATTGTAGAGGTTCAGGTCTTGTTTTAGGATGTCCATTTTGATTTCATTGTCAAATAGTCCGTAGATGTTTAATGTTCCCCTGAAATTGTTTGTAATTGTTTTTGGCTTTGAATTCCAATCAGGATAGTTTTTGATTGAGTTTAGGTTTGTCAGGTATTTTTCGTTCATCTCATTTTCTATTTTCGAGTATTGATTTGTATAGTCTTTGACAAGGATTCCGTTCGGGAAATTTTTATTTAGGTATTCTTCTACTGTTTCAGATGTGTCCTGGTCCTGCTCTGTTCTTTTTTTTGGGTAAGGGCCGTTGTTCAATTCTGTGTCCATGAATTCTTGCAAGGTTTGGTTTTTTTGGTCTAGGAAGTATTGAAGAGGTGTTTTTAGTAACTGGCTTATGTCTGTTTTTCCTGTGAGGATTAGTAATTCGTTTATATTGTTTGGAGTTGGTTCTGGAGTTGTTGAATTATAGAATTTTGAGTTTGTTATTTGTGAAGGGTCTTTTTTGCTTTTTACATTTTCTCTTTCTATCCATAAATCTTGTTTTCCTAGGTAGTATGTGTCTTCGTGCTCATTTATGTTTGTGTCGTATGTTCTTAGTATGTATTCGCCAAGATTTTCGCTTTCTGTCAGAGTTAGGAATTTTTCTGTTGTTGTGTTTTTGTATTCTGTACCTATGTTGAATTTTTTTGCTCCGTAGATGTATTCTTCTTTGAAGTTTTTGTATTTTATTGCTGAGCCCCATTTTGGGTCGTAAAATAATTCGTTGTTGATGTATAGTGGTCCTGTTGCTTCATACTCCATTGAGATTTCAACTTCTTTGTTATTTAGAGGTATTGGTGTGTTAAGACTTACTGAAAATGTTCCGTCTTTTTGAAATTCTCTCCAAGTTTTATCTCCGTAAGATTGCGTAGGAGTTAATACATTTCTTGTGTCGAGAAGGAAGAGTTCGTATTTTGGGTCTGTGTCTTTGCTTGTGCCCATGTCAAGATGATATTCATCACTAAACCCGAGCGGGAGGGTGTTGAACCAGATTATGTGCCCTAGAATTAAGAGTGGTATCAATGAGTATATGAAAAATGGAACTTTTATGTGTTGCCCTAATAGGTTTGCAATGAAAATTGAGGATATTACTGATATTGCAAAAACGAAAAAATAGTTATAGTTCCAGTAAAGGAAAAATAGGTAGTATATTATTGAGATTGTAATAAGTCCCTTTTGTGTTTTTGGGAAAAAGAACAAACCTCCTATCATTAACAAAGTAAGCACTGTGATCGGCATGTAAAAATTTTCATACGAGAACCAGATTGAGCTTATTATCAAAAACAGGTTTGTAAGAATTAGTGCGAAAATTATTGCTCTAAAAATTCCATTCTTTGGTTTTTTATTGTTTTTCATCTCTTTCATTTTCATTATACATTTAATTGTTTTTAAGTTAACTATGTATCAACTATATGGTAATACACATTTATAAATATTTTCAATATTTGGTTCTGTTCAAATTATAATAATAGAAAGATTTATAATTATGGAAAAACATGGTTTAACTCCAAAAGGGTTTTGTTTTTTTGATTTTTTTGGAGGTGAAGTTTCAAGATGATGTTCAGAGTTGCTTACAATTATTTTTTCCATCTTAGAAGTAATCAATATGCAAATAGAAAAAAAATTGATGAAATTACTTGGAAAAAACTTATTGAAAATGTCAGATATGCATATGAGCATGTTCCTTATTACAGAGAGCAGTTCAAAAAGGCAGGTATCACTCCTGATGATATAAAAACAAAGAATGATTTTTTGAAGATACCAATCACCACTAAAAAAAATATTACTCTTAGCAATTTGAGATATGTTTCAGATGAATTCAAGGATGAGAAGTTGTACACTTCAAGGACTTCAGGTTCAACTGGGGAGCCTTTTGTTTCTTATTTTGATAGGCGTGGTTGGAGCATTTTGAAGTTTGCCTCGAAGTATCGTGCGAGAAGCGCTTGCGGTTTTTCGCATAAAGACAGGTTTGTTATTATTGAGGCGATGCCTGTTGAAGAGGCAGACAAGTTCAATTCTACTTTCAAGCTTTCGGGATTGTTTATTAAAAAGAAATTCTTGTCGGTTTATGATAGTCTTGAAAACCATGTTGCATTTTATCAGGAGTTCAAACCTACAACTTTGTATGGTTTTGCATCATATTTGGTTAATCTTATTTCGTATCTTGAAAAGAATTCTATAAAGCTTGATTTTATTGAGAGGATTTTTACAAGTTCGGAGGTTTTGAGCAAGTCCACCCGAGATTTGATTGAAAATTATTTTGGGTGCAAGGTTTATGATGTGTATGGCTCTACCGAGGTAAAGGAAGTTTCCTGGGAATGTGAAAAGCAGGAGGGTTATCATATTAATGAGGATTTGATTTATGTTGAGTGCATTAATGATGATGGAAAGCCTGCTAAAAATGGAGAAGTGGGAAAGATTGTCATGACTTCGCTTCAGAACAAGGCCATGCCTCTTTTGAGATATAGCATAGGTGATATGGGATATATTTCAAACAAGTATTGCTCCTGTGGCAGAACGTTTAGGTTGATGAAACCTACATATGGAAGGATTATAGATTATTTTGTCTTGAAGAACGGGAAAAGGTTGTCTCCATATGAACTTACGATGTCTGTTGAGGGTATTTCAGGAATTGTTCAGTACCAGATTTTGCAGAAAACCAAGTCTAGAGTTGAGATTAACATTAGAAAGAATGAAAAATTTATGCGTGGTTCTGATAAAAAAGTTGTTTCAAATTTGAAAAAAATTCTTGGCGATGATGTTGAGGTTGTTCTTAATTTTGTAGAGAGTTTTGAGATGAACAATGAAAGAAGAAAATTCAGGGTTGTGATGTCAGAGGTGAAAAATGACTTATGAGGTTAAAGTTTCAAGGTTTATTGATCAGGTGGATATTTCCAAATGGAATGGTCTTGCTGATTTTTGTTTTTTAAAGTCTGACATGCTTAAAATTATTGAGAATCTTGATTTGGGAAAGAATTCTTATTATGTTGAAATTTATTCTAATGGGAATCTTGCGGGGATTGCTGTTTTTTATGGGCAGTATGATTCTACTTATTTTACTTTGGAAGAATCTATTTATGGGAAATATTTGAATTTTGTGAAACCTTTTTTAGGGCTTAATCCTTCTTTGCTTTGCTATTTTCCTTATTCTCCTTTTTATGAAATGTTCAAAATTGCTTCAGGTTATAATAAAAGAGAAATTTTTGCTTTGATTTCAAAGCGATTGGAGGCGCTTGCAATTAAGGGTGGATATAAATCTTATGGATTTTTGTCTGTTTCTGATATGAATCTTGTGAAAGGAAATTCGCATTCTAATTTGATTTCGATTTTTTCAGGTTTTAAAGTAATCATTCATGTTTTAGGTAAAAATTTTGATGAGCATATTGAGAATATGTCGAAGAAGAGTCATCGTAAAACTATAAGGAAGGAGGTCAAAGAGTTTGAAAAATCTGATTACAAATTTGAGAAACTTCAAAAACTTGGCGATTATGAGAATTTTGTATTGAACATTTTTCATCAGAATTCTTTGAAATATTGCATGGATATGAGAAGAACAAAACATATTGACCAGTTTGTAAGAGCTCTTGATAAAAGTTATGACAAGGTTAATTTTTTTGTTGGGAAATTGAAGGGAAACGTAGTTATGGCTTTGATGAGCATTGAAGATGAAAAGAGAGTTATAGGTATTAAAGCAGGCCAACTTGATATTTCAGAAGAAGGTTTTCCGTTTTACAATGTTTGTGTTTATGAACCTTTGAAACATGCAATTGTCAATTCTAAAAAGTCCCTGGAGCTTGGAACAGGAAATTACAAATACAAAACCCGAAGAGGTGCAGAGCTTTCCAAGTCGTATAATATGATTAATTCTACAAGTAAGTTTAAAAATCTGTATCTCTATTATGTTATAAAAATGCTTGATAAACGAAGTTTTAAAAAACATGTCGGCAGGCTCGATGGGAGGCGATAAAATGAAAGTTGATATTAGAAAGAAAGTTACAAAGTTTCTTTTTTATTTAGGATATAATGATGTTCATGATAAACTTAAGGAAATAAAGAGAATTGCGAAATTTAATGATGTAAGACTTAAGAGTTATCAGGATGAGAAACTGAAGAAGTTGCTTGTTCATGCATACAGATATGTTCCTTATTACAGGAGAGTTTTAGGAAAGGCAAAGGTTGTTGATTCGAAATTTAATGTCAATCTTGATAATTTTTTGAATATTCCTGTTTTAACAAAGAAGATTTTAAGGGACGAGTTTGAGAATTTAAAGGCAAGAAATCTTGATTCTATGAAGTGGGAGTACAATACTTCAGGTGGGTCTTCAGGAGAACCAACAATTTTTATTCAGGACAAGAATTACAAGGATTGGAATATTGCAAATAAGATTTATTATAAGACTGTTGCGGGTGCAGACATGGGTGGGCCTGAACTTAGGCTTTGGGGTTCTGAGAGAGATATCCTTGAAGGAAGCGAGGACCCGAAGATAGTTTTCAGGAACAAGGTTTACAACAGGGTTGAGTTGAATATGTTCAAGATGAGAACAGACAAGTTTTCAGAGTATCTTAAGTTGTGGAATGAGTTCAAGCCTGAGTGGGTTGAAGGATATGTTCATGTTATGATAGAATTTGCAAAGTATGCACTTGAGAATAAGGTTAAGGTTCATCCTCCAAAAGGAATTTTATGTACTGCTGGAACACTTGATTCTGATATGAAGAAAACTATTGAGAAAGCATTCAAATCAAAAGTTTACAACAGATATGGTTCTAGGGAAGTGGGAGACATGGCTTGCGAGGATAATACTAATAAGGGACTTAGGATTAGTGCCTGGAATCATAAAATAGAGGTTTTGGATAATAATTTGAAGCCCACCGAGGGTCTTGGTGGAGTTTATATTACTAATTTGAATAATTATGCGATGCCTCTTATAAGGTATGAGATTGGTGACATGGCAATTAAGGGGAAGCATTGGGGTTATATTGAAAATGTTAATGGTCGTGTGACTTCGATTTTCAAGACCAGGGATGGAGGTTTTTTCGATGGTTGTTATTTTAGGACTATTTTGTCTTATAAAAAATGGATTAAGCAGTTCCAGATTGTGCAGAAGGATTACGAGCATATTGAGTACATTTTCGTGCCAAGAGACAAGAATTTTGTAATGAGTCAAAAGGAGAAGAAGGAGTTGACTGAGAATGTGAGAAAGCTTCTTGGGCCTGATTGCGAGGTTACTTTCACTTTTACAGATAAAATCAAAAATTTAAAAAGTGGAAAGTATTTGTATACGAAAAGTGAAGTAAAATGAAAAAGCAAAATATTCTTCATGTAATTGATCATTTGGGTCTGGGTGGTGCTCAGACCATTGTCAGAGATATTGTAGAGAAGAATATTAATCATAGAGTTTTTTCTTTGAGACAGGCGGAGAATCAGGTAAAGTTCTCTTCAAAGTCTGAAGGCAGAGTTCGTTTTTTTAGAGGAAGTAAGTATAGTTTTGGAAGTGTTTTTTCGCTAAGAGATGAAGTAATTGCACACGATATTGATGTTTTGCATGTGCATTTGTCAAAAGCGATTTTTGTTGCATATTTGTACAAGCTTTTGTTTTTTAATGATGTTAAAGTTGTTGTTAATGAGCATGGAGCAGTGTTTTCACCTAAAAGGTGGTTTTATCGGTTTGTATTGAGAAGGATTAGCAAATATGCTTCTTATTTTATTGCTGTGTCTAAAAAGACAAAGTCTTTTTTGGTTGATATTGCGAAGTTGAATTCTGACAAGATTGAGGTAGTGTATAATTTTATAGATTTTGATGAACTTAAGTTTTTGAGTGGGCTGGAAAAGTCTTCGTTGAGGAAAAGTCTTGGTTTTTCGGATAAGGATTTTTTGGTTGGTTTTGCGGGAAGACTTAGCAAGGTGAAGTCTATTGAAACTTTAATTGATGCTAGTAAGTATTTGAATGGAAAAAATATTAAGGTTGTAATTATTGGTGATGGTGAACTTAGGGGTGAACTTGAGATGAAAGCAGCAGGGATTGACAATGTTTTTTTTTTAGGTTTCAGGGAAGATATAAAGAATTTGTATCAGATTTTGGATGTGATTGTTTTGCCATCTTACAGTGAGGCAAGCCCAATGACTTTTTATGAAAGTCAGGTTTATGGAATTCCCTTTGTAGGTTCAAATGTTTATGCAATTAATGAGTTTATCAAGGATGGATTTAATGGATTTTTGTTTGAGTTTCAAAATGATGAAGAGCTTGCTGAGAAGGTTATGAAAATTTATGGTGATGAGAAAGTTCGAGATAGGATTAAGAAGAATGCTATTAGTGTTTTGAAAAAGTATGATTTTAAGTTGTACATGAAGAAGCTTGAGGAGATTTACAATGGGTAATGAAAATGTTGTGGAAGTGAAAAAGAAGAAAATCTGCTTTGTAGCAACACATGCTTATCCGCTTTTTAATCCGAGAGAGAAGAGTGCTCACGGGGGAAGCGAGGTGCAACTTTACACAATTTCAAAGGAACTTGCAAAAAGTGATAGTCTTGAGGTTAGTTTTATTGTAGGTGATTTTGGCCAAAAGGAGAATGAGTTTTATGATGGTGTCAAGGTTATTAAATCTTTTAATCCTGAAAGCAAGGGTGCTTCTGTTTTGAAGAAGGGGCTTCAGGCTTTGAGGTATGTTCGTATTTTGTATAAGGAGAATCCTGATATTTGCTTTACAAGTTCTGCTAATAGTACTGTGGGCGTTGTTGCTTTTTACTGCATGCTTTTCAGAAAGAAGCACATACATAGGACTGCGAACATTATTGATGTGAATAATTATTGGATAGACAAAAATGGTTTTTTAGGGAAGGTTTA
Source organism: Candidatus Woesearchaeota archaeon (assembly GCA_041598975.1). Classification (GTDB taxonomy): domain Archaea; phylum Nanobdellota; class Nanobdellia; order Woesearchaeales; family UBA583; genus UBA583. The sequence goes on from JBFHXM010000012.1 coordinate 15,508, forward strand.
CAAGTTTGGTTTGGAGCATGCGACACAAGTTGTTTGCCAAACTGATGAGCAGAGAAAGGCACTATTGAAGAATCATGGAGTTCATGCAGTTTTGTTTAGGAATGTTTTTGATTTTGATAATGTGAAAAGTGCACGAAAAAAAAATTATGTGCTTTGGGTTGGCCGTGCTAACAGAACTAAGCGGGCAGAGATATTTTTGGAACTTGCTGAAAATAATCCTGATTTGAATTTTGTCATGATTTGTAATAAGCAGGATATGGAGTATTATGATGAAATTTATAGTCAAGTTATGAGGATTAAAAATTTGAAGTTTATTGAGAAGGTTCCTTTTGAGAAAATTCAGAAGTATTATGATGAGGCTAAAGTGTTTGTTTCAACTTCAGAGTTTGAAGGTTTTGC
>JBFHXM010000013.1:0-15577 GCA_041598975.1 Candidatus Woesearchaeota archaeon
AGTGGTGTTTTGAGTTGTAGCAGTTGTAGTATTGTTAGTGGTGGTTGTTTTAATGCTCCTATTTTGCCTGTATGTGGCAATGGTATAATTGAGACTGGTGAGACCTGTGAAGGCACAAATTTTGGTGGCAAGACCTGTGCTGACTATAATTTCGATAGTGGTGTTTTGACTTGTAATAGTTGTAGTATTGTTAGTGGTGGTTGTTTTAATGCTCCTATTTTGCCTGTATGTGGCAATGGTATAATTGAGACTGGTGAGACCTGTGAGGGCACAAATTTTGGTGGCAAGACCTGTGCTGACTATAATTTCGATAGTGGCGTTTTGAGTTGTAGCAGTTGTAGTATTGTTAGTGGTGGTTGTTTTAATTCAGTTGTTGATACTACCCCTCCAGTTCGTTCTATTCCTTTGCCAAGTGGCAATTTGAGTTCAGGTACTACTCAAACTATACTTTCTTTAACTACTGATGAGCAGGCTGTTTGTAAATATTCTATTACTGCAGGGATTACTTATAATAATATGGTTAATCTTTTTTTAAATACAAATTTAAAGTCTCATACTACTGTTGTTAATAATTTGCAGGACGGCAATTCATACTCTTATTATGTTCGATGTCGTGACACGAAAACTAATGTGAATTCAGATGATTTTGTTATAAGTTTTAGTGTTAGTAATTCTGGCAGTTCTTCCTCTAATAATACGATAGTGACTTCACCACCTACACCTGTTAAGAAGAAGCCAGGTTCAGGTGGTGATGGCGGAAGCAAAGGTTCTTCTGGCGGAGGTAAAAAAACAAATAATAAGTTTGCAAAAGTTTATTTGTCAGAAGAAATTCCAGAATGCATCCCATCTTATAAATATGATTCTTGGTCTAAATGTGTTGATTCTATTCAATACCGTGTTTATGTTGATTTGAATGGTTGTAATAATGATACTTCCTTTAAGGAAGAGTCCCGTCTTTGTGTTGAAACTAATATTGAGGTTGAAAATTCATTTTTAAATGTTGAACAAATGGGGGTAGTTCAAATTGATGAAAATCGTTATCAGGCCTCTTTTGAGGATGTTCCAGAGATGATGTATTTTAATGATTCTTCTGTAAGTGGTGAGGCAATTTTGATTGAGAATATTAATGATAGTCTGGTTTATTTGGCACTTCTTGTTGAGGATAGTGAGGATGTTAAGGTTTATTCTTTAAAACTTGTTGATGATCAAGTTTTGGAGAGCGGAATTTTGGATGATTATGGTTTGATAGAATATAGTGTTCCTGAACAGATTACGATTAATACTGCTAAGGCTACTACTTATTATCCTGTAAGGTTTTTGCTTGTATTTTCTGCATTTGCAATCTTGATTGTTGGTTTTTTCGGAATTATTTTCATGATTAAGAAGTTTCATAAGAATAGTTCTTATATTCAGGTTTTGAAGACTGACTTGGATATGGAGAATATTAAGACATTTTTAAAAGATAATAAAGATAAATTTTCTCTTGAAGATTTGAAGAAGTCTTTGATTGAAGCCGGATATGATGAGGCTAAGATTGACGAAGCTATTAAGAATTTATAAATCATAATTAAAAACATTTATTAATCTTTTGCTCTTGGTATATGGTATGTCAATTTTGAGTACATTTATGGATTGGGTTAAATCTGGTGGTTTGCCTTTTCTGTTTTTGCTTGTTTTTTTGGAAGGAAACCCAATTATTGGGTCGTTTATTCCTGGCCAGGTTATTGTTATTTTTGTAGGTTTTTTGATTTCTACAAATAATTTGTTTAATCTTTATTATACTTTGATTTTTGTTTTTATTGGAGCTTTTTTGGGCGACATCGTCGGTTTTTTCATGGGCAGGCGTATGGGGATTTCGGGCTTGAAAGTTGTCGGGCTTGATTCTGAAAGCAAGATTTACCAGTCTTCTTACAGGTTTTTTAAAAGGTATGGGGCTTGGTCTATTGTAATGGGGAGGGAGTTTAATCTTACTCGTGCTTTTATGCCGTTTTTTGCTGGTTCTTTTGGCATGAATATTTTTAAGTTTCTTCTTTTTTCTTTTATGAGTTGCTTGATTTGGACTTTGGTTTCTGTTGGGCTTGGTTATTATTTTGGATTTGTAATTGTTGCGAATTTCAGTTTTATAATGCAGTTTATTCTGTTTTTGATTATATATGTTGTTCTTATACAGTTTGCTTACAAAAATTCAAAGGTTTTTTATGCAGAGAACAAGTATATTTTCACGAAGTACGCGATGCATAACATGCTTTTCATGGGATTTTTTTTTAGTATTTTTGTTCTTAGTATTTTTGTTTTTAAATGGAATTGGCATTTGATTTTCAATGATTATTTTTCGATTTTGTATTTTTCGTCTTTGTATTATTTCAAATTTTTGTTTTTAAAGAGCGTTTTCATGTTATTGTCTTTGTTTATATTCCTTGCTTTTCTTTATAAACGGGAGTTCAAGCTTGCAGTTGTTTTTGCTTGGAGCCTTGTTATCATGTTTTTTCTGTCCTTTTTGATTTTTGTGTTTTTAAAAGTGAGGTATGATTTCGTGCCTTATATTTCAATTATATTTTATATTTTGCTTGTGTTTTATTTATGGATTTTGCTTAGAGTTTCTGTTAAAAATTTGAAAGTTTATTATTTTTTGAATAAGATTTTGATGGTTTATATGATTTTTATTTTGTTTGTGAAATTTTCAATTTCTGTTGATTTTTACAATGTTTTCTTGTCTTTTGTAATTGGGGTTCTTATTACTGAGTTTGTGCTTATTTTGTCGCATTATCGTATTTTGGATAGTGTGCTTTCAGAAAAGAGGTTTGCGCCTGTTAGAGGTTATTGGAGAGGCATTTTTTTCAAGAAGGACGGAGTGGTTCTTGTTGATGACAAGGGAAGTGGTGAAAAAATCAGTTATGACGAAGTTGAAAAAGGTGAAATTTACCAGAATGTATTTATAAGGTATTTGAGGAAAAAGAAGCTTGGCTCTTTGAAGAAGAAGAGAAAAAAGAAAGAGTTAAATAATAAGAACGAGGAGAAAAAAGTTAAGGAGTCGAAAAAGAATTTAAGGAGGAAAGCAAGATGATGGACTCAGGATTATTTAAGCATAATAGGAAAAATTTTATTGGACATATGGAAAATTTTTCTGTTGGAGTTTTTTTCCAAAAAGAACAAGTTATAAAAGGTGATTGTGAATATTTTGATTTTTGCGATCCTGATTTGTTTTATTTAACAGGGATTGAACAACCTGAAACGCGACTTGTTTTGTATAAGGATAAGGATGGAAAAGGGCATGAGTACTTGTTTGTGAGTAAAACTAGCAAGGAGATGGAAGTTTGGGAAGGAAAGAAACTGACCAAGCTTGAAGCAAGGCTTGCATCATCTGTTTTAAGTGTTAGGTTTCTAGATGATTTTGATTTGTTTTTCAATAATCTGGTTAGAGAAGAGAATGTTAGGAATTTTTATTTTTATGAAGATAAAAAGTTTGGATTTGGGGATTATAATTTGTTTATTACTGATTTCAAAAAGAGGCATTCCAAATTTAAATATTATGATTCAAAAGATATTTTGAAGGTTCTTAGAAGTTCTAAGCAGAAAGTTGAAGTTGAGCAAATAAGAAAAGCAATAGGGATTACAAGAAAGGCAATTTTAGAAGTGTTGGGGAATGCTTCTTCTATTAAGAATGAGAAGGATGTTGAGGCGATTTTGTCTGCAGTTTATACTCGGAGTTTTTCCCGGCAGGGGTTTCATCCAATTATTGCGACGGGGGTTAATGCCTGTACTTTGCATTATGTGAGGAATGATTGCAAAATGGGGCGTAATGGTTTGATTTTAATAGATACGGGCGCAGAATGGAACAATTACAAGGCTGATATCTCGAGGGTTTTTCCTGTTTCGGGAAGGTTTACAAAAAGGCAAAGTGAGGTATATCAGGCAGTTTTAGATATTCAAAAGCATGTCATTTCTCTGATTAAACCAGGTATTATGAAAAAGGATTTGGAACAGATGTTTTATGATTTTGCGTGCGTGAAATTGATTGAGCTTGGGCTTTTTTCTCATAAGGATTTAAAGAGGAACAAGAAGATTGGTTGGAAGTTTTTGTTGCATTCTTCGGGGCATTTTTTAGGTCTTGATACACATGATTTGGGAGATTACAAGGTGCCTTTAAATGAGGGACAAGTTGTTACTGTTGAGCCAGGCATATATATTGAGAAAGAAAAGCTTGGGATTCGTATTGAGGATGATGTTTTAGTTACAAAAAATGGGCGAAAGGTTTTGTCAAGTGCAATTCCAAAAGAAATTTCAGATATTGAGAGACTTGCTAAAAGGTGAAGTTTTTTGTTTTTAGGGAAACTTTTATATAGAGGTTTTTTATTTTTTATTTATGGTTGATAATTTATCATTAAGAAAGGTTTTTAAAAAGTTGATTGAAAAATTTGGTGGCGAAAATTTGTATGCGGATTTTTGTTATTTGAAATCTTCTGAAATTTCAATTAATATTGACAAGATTAATGTTGATATTGATAAAAGTTCTGATGAGGGAATCAAAATGCGTGTTTGGGATGGCGAGAAGTTTTTGGAGTTTGGCCAGTCTAGTTTTGAAAAGAGGGATATTGAGGAAAATTTCATAAATTTGGTTAAGACTGCAAAAGGGAATGTTATTTCAGATGGTATGAAACTTGATATTGATACTGAAAGTGTTGAAAAGAGTTTTGTTCCAGAGGTTTCTGGTGAAAGTGTGAGTCTTGAGAATCTTGTTGAGAAAATGAAGGTTTTAAGGGACAGAATTTTGAATTTTTCTGAGGATGTGGTTAATGCGAGAGTTGTTTTTTTTGAAGAGGATGAGGAGACGATTTTTGTGAACAAACATAAGAATTTGTATCAGAAAATACCTTTGAAAACACTTGTTGTTGTTGCTTTTGTAAAAGCAGAAGATGGCAGCATGAGGACAGCATACAAGTCTTTTGTTAGCAATGATTATGATATTTTTGGAAGGGCAGACAAGAAGTTTTCAGTTTTTACTGATGAAATTGTTAATTTAAGAAAAGCTAAGAAATTGAAGGGAGGAAAGTACAAGGTTATTTTGTCTCCAAAGCTTACTGGGCTTCTTGCACATGAGAGTTTTGGCCATGGCATGGAGGCAGATACAATGATGAAAGACAGGGCTCTTGCAAGCGAGTGGACGGGTAAGAGAATAGGTAGTGAAAATGTTAATATTGTGGATTATCCTGCAGTTTCAGGAAAGCATGGAGAGTTTTTTTTTGATCATGAGGGCAATTTTGCAAGAAAGACTTATCTTGTAAAAAATGGAGTTATTAATGAGCCGATGGCAGATGTTTATTCCAAATCGAGACTTGATTTGAAATTTTCTGCAAATGCTAGATTTGAAAGTTTTGATCATAAAACTTATACGAGAATGTCTAATACATATTTTGAAGCAGGGGAGGAAAATGTTGAAGATATGATTTCAAGAGTTGAGGATGGAATTTTGATTACGTCTACTTCTGGAGGGATGGAGGATCCGAAAGGCTGGGGAGTTCAAATCCAAGGGAATTTCGGACAAAGAATCAAGAATGGAAAACTTGTTGATGAGTTTTATGATGGTTTTGCATTAACTGGATTTTTACCGGACATTATCAAGAACATTAGTGGGATTAGCAAGGAGTTTGAAATTGATGGTGGTGGAAAGTGTGGAAAAGGACATTGTGAATGGGTGAGGGTTAGCGAGGGTGGCCCTTACTTGCTTATTGATGAGGTGATTTTAGGATAAAATGGCAGGTCAAGAAATGAAGTTTGATGAACAGAAGTTTTCTCAGATAAAGGAAATTTTGAATGAGGCAATCAGCAGTGGCAAGATTGATAATTGGAAATTATATTCTTATGAGAAGAAGAAATCTAATGTTTATCTTGAGAAAAATTACAAGATTGAATCCAAACTTAAATCTTCGAGAAAGGAGCACATTATCACTTTGTCTAAATATTTTGATGATGAGGATAAGATAGGAGTTAGTTCTTTTACTTTTTCAGATAATATTTCACTTGATGATTTCAGGAAAGAGTTGGCAGATGTAATTTTTATTTCTAATCAAAGTAAGAGCAAGAAGTATTTGCTTCCTGAAGCTGATGATGAACTTGTTGATGATAGTCAGCTTGAGTATGGAGTTTTTTACAATGAAAAATTTTTTTCAGATTTTGAAAAAGAGGATTTGAATTTGTATGTTGAGGACAAGCTTGAGATGTTCAAGTCAATGATTGTTGATTTTAACTTAAAAAATATCCTTAAAATGAAGTTAAACACTCTTACTTTTTTTAATACAATTGCTGAGAACAAAGTGGAATTTTCTTCAGGAATAAATAAAGGTTTCAAGCAGTTTTTTTCTTATATGGAGTTTGTTTTGACTGTAAATGATGGTGCTGGCAAAGATACTGAATATATTGTTTATGAGAAAATCAATGATGCTTACAATTATGATTTTGAGAAATTTTTTTCTGATTCAATTAATTATGCAAAAGATACAATTATTGCAAAGCCTTCCAATGATTTTTCAGGGAAGATTATTTTGTCAGATTTTGCGTGTGCGGATTTTTGGAATCCGGATTTGACTATGAATTCAGTTGTAGGGCATACTTCTGCAAGATTGAAGTTTTTAGGGATTTCAAATTGTGAAGTTGGGAAAGAGGTTGTTAAAACTAATTTAGATAAGTTAACAATTTATTCTAATCCTTTTCTTAAAAATAATAATGCTTCTTCGCCTTTTGATGGTGCAGGGATAACCAATAAGAGAATTTGCTTGCTTAAAGATAATGTGTTCCAAAACTTTTTTGCGTCCAAGCAGTATGCTGATTATTTGAGTATTAAACCTACTGGTTCTTTTGGTTCTGTTGAGGTTGGGCCAGGGAAAAAAAGTGTTTCTGAGTTGTATGTTTCTGATGAGGATATGGTGGAGATTATCTCTTTTGCATCTTTTGTTCCTGATATGGTTAGCGGTGATTTCAGTGCAGAAATTAGATTAGGGTATGTTTTGAAGTCTGATGGTTTGAAAATCCCTTTTAGGGGAGGGCTTTTTAGTGGTAATATTTTTGATGTTTTAAAGGATGTTGAGTTCTCCAAAGAAGTTGTGGAAAAACCAGGTTATTTTGGTCCAAAAGTTATTAAGTTTCATAAAGGAGTTATTGTTGGAACTGAATGATTTTCATTTGAATATTTCATTTTATTTTTTTCATGTTTGTGGGGTTTGTACTATAGAGTAAATAATAATATTTATATTATGTTTTTGTTGTTTTTAATATAATATTGAACTTGTTTAAAATTGAAAAGAGAGGACTTTTGAAAAAGTATAATTTTTTACTATTTGTTTTTCTAGTTTTTTTTATTTTTTTGAACGGCGTTTTTGCTCTTGAGAATTGTTTTACTGGCGGCGATGCACTTGTTGACAATCAGGTGAATTACTTGTATGATAATGTTGAGTGTGTGAATGGATACAATATTGCAGGATTTTCTAATGTTACAATTGATTGTAATTCGAAAATTATCCGGGCGAATGGAAATTCTTTTAAGATTAATGGAAGCAATGTTAATTTTATTGATTGTGAGTTAAAGACTGCGAATTCGATTGGTTTTAATTTTGTTAATTCAAATATTAGCATTTATCGTGGTAGGTTGACAAGAGTTGCTAACCCTGTATTGCTTTTTAATGATGATGCTTCAACTATTGTAACTTTTTATGACCATGATGATGATTTGAGCGTATTGAATGTGTCGATTGCTTTTCCAAGCACTAATGGTGATTATTATTTTAGAGAGGCGTTCAAGTTTGATGTTCGGGATACTAATGGGGTTGTTGTTGACAATTACATGGCTAATTTTAGTTCTTTACGGACTCCAGGTATGGCACCATTTAATGAATATGGTGTTAATAGTAATGATTATTATTTAACTTTTCGATCTTTGAATGGGGGAACTACAATTAATTATATGGTTAATTTCACAGTAACTGTTTATTCTAATAAGCTTGGTGATAGTACGACTAAAAATAATTTGTATTTCAGGGATAATCAGTATGAGTCTTTTGTATTGACAGATTACATTGGTCCGTATGTTAATGTGACTGCTTTGTCTTTTAGTAATCAAAGTCTGAATTTTACTTTAGATTTTGACGAAGATGTTATTGGTATTGTGGAACTTAGAAGCAATACAAATCCATATCCTGTTTTGCAAAGTATTAATCTCAGCATGGTTGATTCTGTGAATGTCTCTTTTGGTGGTTTGGTTTCCAATACTTCTTACAGGTTGAATGTGGATGTTCAGGATCAGTCAGGAAATAACTTGGAGGAGGGTTTTCCTGTGTCAGTTTATACTACTTACTTGACTTTGCTTTACAATATTAATGCAAATGATGATTTTTCTTATAGTGGCGATCCTACTGAGGTTACATGGTTTAGGTTTTTTAATAACATTTATGATAGAATAATGGTTGAATTTGAAGGTATCAATATTTTTAACAAGAATTATTCGGAGATTCGGATTTTGTCGAATAATTTTGTTGAAGTGAACGAGTCTTCATATTTTGCAGATAAGCCTGCAAGGTTGTTTTTTTATGGCTTGACACAGTATCAGACTTTGCCAGTTATTTTGAAAAATGGTTCCATTTGTGTTTCTCCTGTTTGTAATGTTGAGAGTTTTAATTTGACTACAAAGGATTTGATTTTCAATGTTAGCGGGTTTTCCAATTATACGACAGTTTCAAATTCGGTTCTTGATGTTTATAATGATTCAGCTTATTTTGGAAGCGTGTTTAATGTTTATGCCAATTATACTCGGTACAATGATAGTGTGCCTATAACCAATAATACTGAATGTTTATTGTCTTATGACAATGTGACTATTAACATGACTTACAATGCAGGACTTATGGTTTATAATGAAAGTTTGCTTATTACTGATTCAATGAGCAAAACTCTTGATGTTTCGTGTGTTTCTCCTGATTATGATGATAAGTCGTTTTCTTATTTGCTTAGTTTGCTTCCTCAGCCTATTGATGATTTTTTCATTAATTTAAGTATTGTAAAAGCGCCAGGGGATACCACTTCCATTTCAACAACGAAGTTAATGAATGTTACAATTACTTCTGATGGTACTAATAATACTGATGGTTATTATGCGACAAAGTATTATTTCATGGTTACAAAGAATATCAGATATCCTCAAACAGGATGGGATAGTTCCAATTTGTCTGGTTGGGTGGATGTTGGCAAAAACGAGAATTTCACAATTTATGCTATTGATGGGGTTGACATGACTTATGTTAATTTGTCTAATGGGTCTCAGATTGATTTTGTTAGTTACATCTTTTTAGATGAGTCTTGGGGAACTAGTAATTTGACAAGTCTTTTTGTTGTTGTGAAAGCTTGCGTGCCTGTTGTCAATTCTTCGCAGTATTGCATTTACAGGTCTACTCCAAGAAAGCTGGTTTTCCAGGATAATACACTTCCAGAGTTATTGTATCCGATTGTTTTCCCTGCGTACTATAATATTTTGGATAATATCAATTTCACATTCAATGTTCGAGATTTGCAGTCAAAACTTCTTTTTGTGAAGTATGAATTGTTTTATGATAATGGTACAAGTGTTTCAAACAATAAGATTTCTATTGGCTTTAATGAAGGGGTTAATACCACTTATGCAGATTTGGGTTTGAATTTTAATGATGGTGAGAGGTACATTATCAAATTAACTGTGAAGAACAAGAATGATATGAGTTCGATTTTTAGTTCCAATTCGTTTTTGATTGATACTTTAAAGCCAATCAATTCGTCTTTTGATATTGGTTTTTTGAACAAGTATCGTTATTTGAATACAACTATTGTTAACATGAGCTTTTTTGCAGGGGAAGATAATAGCAGTCATGGTCTTGAGGTTAGTGGCCTAGATCATCAGGAGATTTATGTGAGCAATTCTTCACTTGTTGATAATGTTTGTATTGGTTTTGGTAGTGATGCGATGATTGGTGTGAGCTTGAATGAGACAAATACAAGTTATGTAGGAAATTATAGTACTGGATATTGTTACGATTTTTCATATTATGTTTATGACAAGGCAGGAAATGTGAATATTGTGGATTATGATATAATTAAGGTTGACACTTCTGCGCCTGTTGTTAATAATCTTTCTGGCGAGAATGTGCCTATTGATATATCGACAAATACCGCAGTTAAATACACGATGAATTATTTGTATGAGGGTGGTGTTATTACTAATTTAAGATGGGATATTAGCGATTATGAGTCCGGCATAGATTATTACAAGATTTATGTTTATGATAAGACAAGCCCAACTTTGTATTTGGTTGAGTCAAATTATACTCAAGCTAGTGATTATGATTTTTTTTATAATGAGACTATTTTCAAGGATGGACATGATTACAGGTTTGATGTTTATGGAGTTAACAGAGCTGGTTTGATTTCAAAGGTTGCACGTTATGATTACTTATCTTTTGCTATTGAGAAGATACCATTTAGCATTATTAAGAATAAGTATCTTTTTTCTGAAAATGTGATTTTTGATCTTACTGATAATAGTTTGACTACGATTTATATCAAGGATAAATTTGGGTTTAATACTACTTGCCGTTGGTATGATATAGATAGTGATTATTTGCCACTTGATGGGCAGTTGTGTGCAGGCAATGGGCCTACTTCTACATGTGTAATTAACAATTCAGTTGCAGGTTATAACTCTTATTCAATTTCCTGTGTTAATTTTGACATAACTGAAGCAAAGAACAATGCTTCAAATAATTTGGATTTTCAGATTTATGTTGAGGAGAATGTTTTCCCAACAGTTTCGGCTATTGATGGCAGTAGTAGTTCTTCAAATGTTTTTGTAATTTCAGAAGATGATACAACATTTTTACATGATTTTGATTTTGCTGATTTGAATACTCGAAATTTTTATTTAAGGAACTATACAAAAGAGTTATATCAGAATTTGTTTGTTCATGCGAACATTTCTGATTATGTTGCAAGTGAGTTAATTATAAAATTTGTTCAGGACCCATTGGCAGGCAGTGGTTATCTTGATATAGAAGGTTATAATTATACTTTTTATTTTTCGTCTAGCTTAAATCATTCCAGAGTTATTAGTTTGAATGATGCAGAGGAAGATACTTTGCTTAGTTTTTCTTCTTTGAATGTTTCACAGGAGTTTACTCCAGGACAAACTTTTACTTTGAATGGAGCGTCTTATGATACTATTGATGGTGTTTCTAATGTATTTGCAGGGGCTAGCGTGCAAAGTGATTATGGTTTTTCTATGGATGGAAATGGTGTTTTATCTTGGGACCCAAGTGAGTTTGCTTTTAGAAGTGGCCAGGTTAATTTCACATTGAATTTGTCTGATGAGATTGGTTATGGTTTGGAGACTTTTTATGTTAACATTACTCCAATTTATTATAATCCTGAAGTTGATACTGATTATTTGGGAATGTGGGGGAACAATGATTTTGATATTTACAATAATAAGAATTTCACTTTGGATTTGTCAAATTATTTTAATGAAAGCAATTCTGCAGTTGGTTTGGAGGGTACATTGACTTATAATTTTGGGGAGTATTCTGATTTTACCATAATTTCTTTTAATTCGTCTACGGGTGTTCTTGTTTTCAAAGGGAAATCTGGTTTTGTTGGAAGTTCTAGAATGAAAATTTATGCATATAATGTTGTTGGCGGGCAAGCTTCGACATATATTGATTTTGCAAGCATTACCAAGTATGTTACTTTGCCGGTGTTTACCAATATAACTTCGCCAATTAATGGGGCGTCAATTGTAGGTGTGAACAAATCTGTTAATATAAATTTTGAATCGAACATGTCTTTGTCTTTGATTGAGGTTGTTTCTAATGGGGTTAGGCAAACTTTGTGTTCGAGTTCTTGTGGCAAGAATTTTAGTTCAAAAGTGCATATTTTTGGCTTGCAGGAGGGAGCGAATAGTTTCTTAATTTATATTACTGATAATTTTGAAAATTCAAATTACATTAATTACACTTTAAATTTCACTTATGATACAGACGGTATTCCTCCTGGAGATAATTTGGATAATGATTTGGATAGTGATGGCATTAACAATTCTGTAGATAGGATTTGGGGTCATCATAGTTCTTATTATTCAAATATTAAAAATGGTTATTTAAGGGTTAATGGCAATGTGGATTTGGGTTTGAATTATAATAATATTACAAGAGTTGATTTTATAGATAGTGATAATGTGACTTATGTTGAGTTTGATTTTAATTTTACTAATAGTACTTTGGATTTAAGGGGTGCAAGTATAGTTTATAGTAATGTAACTAAGTCGCTTGTTGTTTCAAATTTGAATATAGGTACTTCAACGAAGAATGTTTATTTGCCGCAATATGTTGCTAGTCATGATAGTGTTTGCATTAAGGATTCCAATCAGTATAGCCTTGATACCATGACTGGTGCGTGTAATGCTGCTGATGAGACTTTGATTAGATGTAATGGTGTGCTTACAAATGGTTACAGGTGTACTTCTGTTACTCAGAATAATAAGTCTTTTTGGCGAATTATTGGTTTACAGCATAGTGCAGTTAAGCTTGTTTGCACGGAGAGTTGGTCTTATGGTGATTGGGGTACTTGCAGTGGAGGGACACAAACGAGAACAGCAACAGATGCAAATTCTTGTGGCACTACTTACTTCAGGGAAGCTATTAGCAAGAGTTGCAGCTCCGGCGGTGGCGGAGGCGGCGGAGGCGGTGGAGGCGGAAGTAGTAATCCTCCTGCTCCAGTTGTTCAAGAGAATGTGACTAATGTTACTTTGCCTCCTGTTATTGAAGAGCCTGTAGTTGAACCTCCAGTTGTTGAGCAACCTGTAGTTGAACCTGTTGCAATTTATGTTGCAAATCTTTTGGTTGATTCTTTTACCAAGAGGATTCAAGTTGACAACACTTATTCATTTAAAACGCCTAGTGGAATTGTTGATGGAAAATTTTCCTTGGCAGGAGATAGTTTGATTTTTGAGAGTGATTCGGGTTTTGGTTTTACTGTTTTTAAAGAGTCTAGTTCTCTTGATATAGATTCTGATGGTGAGAAGGATATCGAACTTAGTTATTTTGTGGATGGAGGCAATATTTATTTGAAGGGTAAGAATATTGAAAAAGTTGTTCAACAGCCAGATGAAAATGAAACACCTATTGTTAGCACAACTACAGATGATGAAGGGAGCAGTGGGTGGTTATGGATTTTGATTTTGGTTTTGATTGTCCTGCTTGTTTTGGTTGGCGTTGGTTTGTGGTATTATAATAATTCTCGAAAGGAGGTTTGGGAGAATGTTTATTCAGTGACAGGCGCTACTATTGTTGCTGATTCTGCGAGTAATGGTCAGGGCCAGAATGTTTATTCGGGAAGTGTTATTAGTGAGAAGACTTTTGAGGAGGAGTTTGAAGTTTTGTCTAGCGAGTTCAAGAGGATTGTTGCTGCTCAGGAAGGAATTGTTTCTGTTGTTGAGAATGATTTGAGAGCGATAGTAAAGAGCGGTTATTCCTGGGTTGATGTGTTTTATTTTTTAAGGTTTAAAAAAATTAGTAATTATTTTATCAAGAAGATAATTAATTTTGAGTATCTGGTTTATAATTTCGAGATATTTTACAATGAATATTCAAACAAGGGTTTAAGTTCAGAGGAGTTGAAGAATAAGTTGTTATCGCAAACATGGATTAATGAGTGCTATTTTTATGATGGGGATGGTGTTGAGATTTTAAGGGATATGCTTTTCATGGTTGCAGGAGCTAATATTTATGGTTTTTCAAGAGAGAAATTTTTGAAGATTTTAAATAATGAGTTTGATGTTGGTTTGAAGAAGAATAAAAATAATTTATTGCAATCTGATTTTGATAAGATAGAGAAGGGTGCAGATGACTTGAGAAAGGTTGTTACAATGCAGGATATTTTGTATAAGTTGAAAGTGAAGCTTTTGAATTTGCAGACAAAACTTAGTTCTTCTGATATGGATGATTGGAAGAAAAATGAATACAAGGAAATTGTTGATGTTTTGATTAAAGACATTGAGATATTTTTGAAATGAGATTTTAACTACTTTTCAATAGCAAATCTTCGCAATATTTATAAATGTGTAATATAATATTATATTATGTACAAGATTAAAAGGGAAAGCGTGTATTTGTTTTCGTTCATAGTTTTTTTAGCGATTATTTCTCTTTTGATTATTAAGAGCTTTATTGTTCAGATTATTTTTTCAGGAATTTTGGTTTATCTTTTTCAGCCTTTGTATAGGAGATTGATTAAGGTTATTCCTTCGCATTTTATTGTTTCCATTTTCATGATAATTTTGATTTTGGTGGTTTTGCTTGTTCCTGTTGGTCTTGTTGTTTGGAATTTCACAAACGAGCTTTCCAAACTTAATAGCTCTTCTATTGATGAGAGTTTGGATTATTATTCTGACCAGATTAATTATTATTTGCCAACTAATGTTGATTTGTCAAAGGAATATAGGAGTTTTTTGGTTATCATTAATGATTATTTGAAGAATTCTATTTTTTTGCAGGTTTCAAAGTTCGTGTTTAATATTTTTATTATTATGTTTTTGTTTTATTATTTTTTGAAAAATTCCAAGGAGGAGAATCATTATCTTTATTTTGTTTTTAAGAAGAGAAAGGTTCAAGAATTTTCCAGAAAAATTGGGATTTTGATTGAAGGTATTGTTTATGGGCAGATGCTTGTTAGATTTATACAGGCTGTTGTGGGGACATTTTTATTTTTTCTGATAGGGATTAATGGGTTTGTTGTACTTGGTTTTTTGATGTTTTTTGCGTCTTTTATTCCTATTGTTGGAACTTCGCTTGTTTGGGGTCCGCTTCTTTTGATTAATATTGTAGGTGGAGATTATCAGACGAGTTTTTTTATTTTGCTTAGTGGTATTTTGATTTCAACTATTGATAATTTTCTGTTGCCGTATTTTATTTCAGAGAAGACAAATATCGGCCCAGTTACAACACTTATTAGCATTATTGGTGGTTTGCAGTTTTTTGGGTTTTACGGGATTATTCTTGGCCCGTTTTTCTTGGGACTTCTTTTTGTGTTTATAGAGGAGTTGTTCATGCAATTTAGGGA
Organism: Candidatus Woesearchaeota archaeon; assembly: GCA_041598975.1. Taxonomy (GTDB): domain Archaea; phylum Nanobdellota; class Nanobdellia; order Woesearchaeales; family UBA583; genus UBA583. The sequence continues at coordinate 15,124 of JBFHXM010000013.1, forward strand.
TGATAATCCTCAGTTTAAAAGATATATATGGTCGAGGGAGGAGAGGCAGAAGTATAAAAATTTGAAATCAAAAGTTGCAAAGGAGGAGTTTATAAGGATTTTGAATAAGAAATACTCTTTTAGGGAGAATAAGGGTGAGGATATTAGTTATAGGTATGAAATGACGGATTCTGATAATTGATTTTTTATTTTTAGGTAAAGCTTTATAAAGGGAAATTCATTAATTTATTTTTATGGATGCAAGTAAAACATTAGTTCCAGTTGATGAATATTTGACTGCTGGAGTGCATATAGGTACAAAATTCAAGAATGGGTTTAGTCAAAGATTCATTCACAGATCTAGAGCAGATGGTTTAAAGATTATCAATACTGAAGATGTTGATAATAGATTGAAGATGTTAATTAACATGCTTTCTAAATTAGAACCTTCTGAATTCGCTATTATGGGTAGAAG
>JBFHXM010000014.1:0-15526 GCA_041598975.1 Candidatus Woesearchaeota archaeon
GTTCTTCTTCAAAAAAATTTCAACCTCCAAAACAGCAATTTTCGACAAATTAACTCTAATATAAACATCCTTAGAAATTTTATTTCTAGTATTAATTAACTTATCAAAAGTTCCTTTTCCAAAAAAACTATCATATCTATTCCTAAAAACATGGGTGGATTTATTTGTCATTAATATATAATTGTAACAACATTATTAAAAATCTTTTGACTCAAAAAAAATATGGAAATAATTAATTGGGTAACAATTACTCTACTTTCTGCAATATTTTTCGGGCTAAAAGACATACTTGCAAAAAAATTCTTTAACAAAAATATAACACCTCTCCAATTAATTTTCGAAGAATACCTTTTATTATTTCTAATAGTTGTAATAATATTCCCCTACCATGTAGATTTTTCCTCATACAAAAATTACTACTTCCTTTACGCCCTAAAAGCAATAAGCGTAGGAGGAGCAACATTGATATACTTCAAATTATTGAAAAAGCACGATATATCAATAGTAAGCCCAATGCTAAATCTAAGTCCTTTAATTCTATTATTCCTCTCATCAATATTACTTGGAGAATCAATAACTAAACTGCAACTATTTGGAATAATGTTAATCATATTCTTCACATACTTCCTAGAGATAACAATCACTCACCACCACAAAACAAACCCACACAAACACCACTTCCTAAATTTAAAATCAATACTCAAAGACAAAAACGCAAGGTTTTTCATGCAATCTTTCATAATGGTATTTCTAATAAGTCTTGCAGCAATAACTGACAAGATGATACTCGAAAATGTAAACGAATACACAAACCTATATTTCACTTCAACTATAATTCTAATAGTCCTTCTGATATATTACATAAAAGAAAAACACATCCTGCAAACATTTGAAAACATAGTAAAAGAGCCAGAAACAATGCTAATAGCCATTATGATAGTAATATCAAATTTCCTTATCCTAAAGGCAATCTCCATACCTGCGGCCATGGTAAGTTTAATAATACCGCTTAGAAGAACATCGACCTTATTCTCCTCAATAATAGGTGGAATATTATTTCATGAAAAACATTTAAAGAAAAAAATAATTGCAGCACTAGGGATGTTCATAGGAGTTATAATTATTGTTATCTAATCATAACCCATTGTGCTTGCACAATTTCCATCTCTACAGACTGGACTAACATGTTTACTAATATATCTATCACAACACATTTGAGAACTTAATCTACTTTTTTCTGAATCTGATAAACCAGAAAACAAACCCTTTTCCAACTTTCTTTCCCTTCCACCTTGTACAACTCTAAAATCCCTTCTTAAAAGTACAGAATTTTTTGGGGAATTACGATAATCAAAAGCAACAGCACCGACCATTTTGTCTAATACGTACTTTTAGATTATTTAAATTTATATATTATGTGCAAATGCAAAACACACAATAAACCTTTCAGAAGCAGAAATCAAGAAACCAATGAAAATGTTTATAAATATATAAAATAAAAAATAGTTATGGTAATTAACAAAGTAAAAGAATTGCTTTCAAGAAACGATGAGAAGTATGAAGTTCTATACTATAAGTACTCGCAATTGAAATTAGAGAATAAAAAACTACAGGAAAAACACCAAGGACATATAACCGATACAAAAGAATCACACAAAAAAACTGCTGCAAAACACTTAATAGGACTATTTCAGGCAATAGAAGATGCTAAAAACGCAAGTTTCCAAATAAAAGCTACTGACAAAGACATTCAAAGACTTTTAATTGAAATAAACAAAGTGGAAAAAAGAGCAAAAGAAGTTCTAAGAGAATATTCTGTTGAGGAATACTCAGCTCCAGAAAGAATGTACGATCCGGAAATTCACGATGTTGCTTCATACATGGATGCAAAAGGAATGCAAAAAGGCATCATAATGAACACAGTAAAACGTGGTTTCAAATACAAAAACGAAATAATAATCAAACCAAAGGTTGTTGTAACAAAATAAAAAAAATTATTTTAAATGAATAAAATATTAAATAATTTCATTCTTTGGACATGGTGTCTGCCTCAATCATTACTTGGATCCATATACACAATTACCTATAAAAACAAAATCATAAATAAAAAGAATTACAAAAACATCTCTCTAATTATTATTAAAACAAATATGTTCGAAGGATTATCACTTGGAAAATTTATATTTATAAACAAAGAAAATCAAAATAATTTAAACACAATCAAACACGAATATGGACATACTTTACAAAATTATATTTTTGGGCCACTTTATCTAATAATCATTACATTACCTTCATCAATACAATTTTGGATTTCAAAATATAATAAAAACTTCAAAAAAAATTACTTTAAAAGATTTCCAGAAAATTGGGCCAATAAGCTTGGCAAAGTTAATCAAAATAAAAATTAATAAAATTATTTTTTAGCTTCTTTCTTTTTTTCAGAAACTTTCTTCTTAACTTGAGCCTTCTTTTCCTTTTTAGGTTTGCTTTCTGCAAATTTCTTAACTGCAATTCCTTCTTTTTCAAAAACAGCTAAAACATCTTTAGTTGAAGCACCTTTTTTAACACTTAAAACTTTGTTTAAAGGTTCCAAATGAAGTCTGTTAACTTTTTTTCTTCTAGTGTTTCCATCAACTAGAACATAAGTTTCATCAACTACTTCAACTACCACGCAATATTGCATAGCATCTCTTCCTGCTGTCTTTACACATAATCTTCCTACTTCTAATACCATTTTGTGTCACCATCAAAATGAGCCTGTTACAAAAACAGAACCATTTCTAATAAAAATAATCAATATCTGTTTATAAAGCTTTTATATGGTAATAATCCAATTAAAAACACAAAACACCAACATAGAATAATCTACTCCAACAATAAATATCATTCAGAACTAAAAAAAATGTTACATTTGAGACGATCTTGATTCTTCCCTTTCTTAAAAAAAGGAGGTGATCCATCCGCAGGTTCCCCTACGGATACCTTGTGACGACTTAACCCCCCTTACAAAGCTTAGACTTGATGCCTCCAATAAAAAGACACCTCGTCTAAACCCTACTTGGTTGGTTTGACGGGCAGTGTGTCCAAGGAGAATGGACATATTCACCGGACGCTGATAACGTCCGATTACTAGCGATTCCGATGTCATGAGGCTGAGTTGCAAACCTCAATCTAAACTTGGATAGGGTTTCGAGATTAGCTCCCCCTTTCGGAGTTGCGACTCATTGTCCCTACCATTGTTGCGCGCGTGTAGCCCAGGAGATTCGGGCTATACAGACCTACCGTCGCCTACACCTTCCTCCTCGTTTCCAAGGCAGTCCCTATAATGTGCCCAGATCGACTCTGGTCGCAATTATAGACATAGGTCTTGCTCGTTTCCTCACTTAAGAGGACACCTTACAGCACGAGCTGACGGCGGCCATGCAGCACCTCTCAGCGCCTCAGGTAAAACCTTCAATCTGACCTTCATTGTGCTGTCGCCCCTGGTAAGTTGCTCGGTGTAAAATCCAATTAAACCGCACGCCGCACCGCTTGTAGTACTCCCCCGGCAATTCCTTTAAGTTTCGGCCTTGCGGCTGTACTTCCCAGGTGGCGGGTTTAACGCCTTCGCTTCCCCCCTGCTAAATCCCGTAGATTTAGCAAAGCGTAACCCGCAGAGTTTACGGCTAGGACTACCCGGGTATCTAATCCGGTTCGCTACCCCAGCTTTCGTCCCTCACTGTCAGATCCGTTCTAGTAAGATGCCTTCGCCTTAGTTAGTCTTGTAAGGATTATAACATTTTACCGCTACCCAAACAATACTTCTTACCTCCCCCGGTCTCAAGTCAAGCAGTATCTCTTGCAATTTCTTGGTTAAGCCAAAGAAATTTCACAAGAGACTTACTAAACCAGCTACGGACTCTTTAGACCCAATAAAAATGATCTCCACTTGTGACGCTGGTATTACCGCGGCTGCTGGCACCAGTCTTGCCCATCACTTATTCGATATGCTCATTACACATAACAAAAGCCTACCTCTCGGTAAGCACGAGGGGTTTCCCTATCACACTTGCGTGCATTGTAGAGGTTTCGCGCCTGCTGCACCCCTTAGGGCTAGGACCCTTATCTCAGTGTCCTTCTGGAGGTCATCGCTCTCACGACCCCTACCGATCTTAGACTTGGTGAGCCATTACCTCACCAACAATCTAATCGGCCGCCATCCCATCTTATGTTGATTATCTAAACATTCCAGTATAAGATAACTATTCCCTTTACACTCAGTTTCCCAAGATTATTAGAAACCATAAGGCAGGTTAATGACGTGTTACTCAGCCTTCTGCGGTCAGAACAAGTCTAACACACTTGCATGGCTTAATCAAACCCCTCTAGCAGAGATCTCTCGCAGGATCAACGAGAATTTACATTGCTAAAAGTTTGTACTACTCTTTTGTCGTCTATCACAAGCTCTCTTTGAGTTACTTGCTCAAATGTAAGTAAGAGAAATTCATATCCCTTTATAAAGATTTTTATTCAAGCAAAAAACCAACTCAAAAAAATCAATAAAATAAACAAAAACAAAAATTAATTTTAAAAATTCGTATAAAAATATTTAAGAGATTTACAAATCTCTTGCGCCAACAGTTTTTCTACCATTAGCTTCAGCTCTAGCAGCAGCTTGTTTAACCATGCCAACTAAAACTTCATTCAAAGCATCCGCAAAGTCACCTGAAACATTAGCATCACCAGCAACAGCTTTAACTTTAGACTTAACTACTAGCATTGTTTTTGCAGTAGCTTTGCAAACACAAGCATCTTTAGCTTGAACAGTTTTTCTACCATTAGCTTTTGCTCTTTTAGCTGCTGCTTTAACTTCCTTAACTGCTGCCTCATTCAAAGCATCAGCAAAATCACCTGAAACGTTAACGTTACCAGCAACTTCTTTAATTTTAGATTTTACTACGATCATTTCCATTTTTTATTAAATAATCAAATAGGTTTTAAACCTAAAAAGGATATGGCCGGACTACTTTATAAATCTTTTGAGTAACTTTGATGTAAAACTGCTAAAATATAAGCAAAAATGGCCATTTTAAGCAAAATCAATAAAAACTAAGAAATAAAAAAAACAATTTCCCACTAAAATATAGTTACTAAATTTTAACTAAAATATATACATATATAAATTCATGATAGGAAAAATACTACACGGTACAGGAAAAACTGATGACCACAAAAGAACATTTTACTTGAAATGTGGAAGCAAATTCAACGATTTGAAAGGACTTGCAAAACACCTAAGAACTATGTCTCACGATGTATTCATGCATCACGTAAACAAGGAAAAGAATGACTTCGCAAACTGGGCAAGAAATTCACTAAAAGAAGAAGGACTTGCAAAAAAGCTTGAAAAGAAAATCGACATACTTGAAACAGAACTTGAAATTCTAAGACACATGGTTGATGGGAAAAAACCAACAAAAAAGAAGAAAAAAGCTGCCCCTAAAAGAAAAACACCTGAAAAAAAACCTGCTCCAGCAAAACCAAAACCAAAAAAAAAAAGCCCCAGTAAAAAAATCTAAAAAATAATTTTCTCAAAAATTCTCAATATTTATATACTTCGTTTGAAATTAATTAAATAATGGCCAAAAAAAACTATGAAGAAGGCACAAAAAAAATTCATGCAACAGACATGAACGAGTATGTTTTCCTAAACAAGAACTGGATGGTGTCAAAGCAAACTTCCGACAACATTAAAAAAATCATCCAAAAATACCTGACAAAAGAAAATATCAACTTAATTCTCGACGACATTTACAACAAATTCATAAAAGGACACCTGAACCAGCACGGACAAGTATCAGGTTCAAGAATCAGGCACCTGCCAACTGGAAAAGAGCTTGCAAAAGGAGGATTTTCCATATTTGCAAAAAACTTAACATTCAACAAAAACAAAAGATACCTCTGGGATGTGAGTTACGAAAACACTTCCGGATTAAAAACTTACCTCTACTCTATTGACAAAATCCATCTTGAAAAAAAGAAAAAAGCAAAAATCGTAGATGAATTCATAGAAGAATACCCTAACATAATAAAAAAATTAGAAAAAGATTTGAAAAAGACTAAAAAAAATAAATACCTTGCACTCTACACAATGCTTCATACATACATAAGAGTAGGAAACCTTCACCACTACAAACACCTAAAACATAAAGTCCTCACAACACTTGAAAAAAAAGATATAAAAATAAACAATGACAACACATGCGAATTCAAATTCATAGGAAAAGACGGAGTTCCACAACACATAAAAAAAGAATTCCCGGAATTTTACATAAAAATACTCAAAAGCAAACTTGAAAAACTCAAAAACAACGAATTTGTATTCACAGACGAAAAAACAAATCTACCTTTGCATTCCTCAGACTTCAGCGACATACTATATAGATATACTAAAAAACATTTCTACCCACATATCATTCGATCCTTTTACGCAGACCTAACATGTAAAAGATTTATCGACGAAAACAAACGAAAAAAACTAAAAAGAAAACATGTAAATGATTGTTTTTTAGAAATCGCAGCAAACTTGGGGCACAAAAAATACAACAAAGAAACAAAAGACTGGGAAGTGAACTTCAAAATAACTCTGGATAACTACATAAGACCAAAACTTGTTGAAAGAATGAAAAAATTATATTCAAAAAAATAAATAATCAATTCTTTCTAACAAAATAATAAACAACTGCTGTAATTATACTAAAAATAATTGCTAAAACTGTCCATAATACTTTTATGCCTGTTGAATCTTTTCTATTCACAGCCCATACATCATAAATTATCCAGATTGTACAAATAAGTCCAACCAGCCAAAATATATTCATACCTAATGCCATAGTAATTAAATTCAAGAACTATTTATTTATAAAAGTATTTATAAATCAAAACAGAATAAACAAAGTCCTCTGGCCAGGATTCGAAGTCTCACAAAATGCCGAACGAAGCAAAGCGTAGTGACTGCATCGAAGGGTGAAAATCGCGGACAGAGAAAAAAGCGAAACTTTAGTTTCGATTAAGCCCTCCGGCCGGGATTCGAACCCGGGTCGCGGCCTCGAGAGGGCCGCATGATTGGCCGGACTACACTACCGGAGGATAAAAATAAAAAACACTAACCGCTTTTTAAAATTTTTGCAAACACAAATCCAAATTCACAACTTAACTTCGCCCAAAATGCTTATCTATAATACCATAAATCCCGGGTTTGACTTTAGACATAACAACACTAATATCTCTCTCAACAGAATCCCCATAAAAAAACTCAAAAAAGAACTTCTTCAATGTAGGAGAATCCTTAATAAAGGGAATCTTCGACAAATATTCATCCACAACATTGTTTTTGTAAATAAAACCATTCCTGAACTCCCAACCTCCTTCCTGCATAACCTTCTTCTGACCATGTTCTAAAAATTCAACATCCTTCATGTTACGGCAAGACAAGTCAAATTTGAAAATAATAGTTCCATAAGTAGAATCGGGCACTTTTTTAACAGCAGACCATTTTACCTCAATCTCCTTCTGCTTACCATTAGACAAAGTCATAAACTCAGTTTCAAACATATCTCCAGTCCTATTCAAATTGGCTTTGTTATCAACAAACTCACCTGCATTTGCATGGTTTCCTGGATCCCAGGTATCCTTAAAACCTTTATCAACCAAATGTGCATGCAACTCCTTATAAAATGCCCTCAAATCAACTCTGGCAGTCAACTTTTCACATATTCCATCTTGAAGTTTCAATTCCCCTCCACCATCATAAAGAAGTCCAGCCATTACCATTTACTTATAAAATACTAAACTACTTCATTTATATATTTTTTTAACCCCGCAAAATCATAAACAAAAAAAATAGTCAAAATTTATAAAGAAAAATCAAGAAAAATAAATAAGAAAAATGATGTCACCTGTAGCTTTTGAAATATTTAACCTGCAAATACACTGGTACGGAATAGTGTACGCACTCGGATTTCTGCTCTCTTATGTATTTATAATAAAAAATACAAAACACACAAACCTTGAAAAAGAGAAGCAGGAAAACATATTCCTTTCATTCATGGTTTTCAGTGTTATTGGAGGAAGAATCTTTGAGATAATATTTTACGACCTCACCTACTACTTGCAAAACCCTCTAAAAGTGTTCGCAGTATGGCAAGGTGGAATGAGCATCCACGGAGGAATACTTTTCGGGTTTCTAACTCTGTACTACTACTCAAGAAAATACAAAGCAAACCTGCTAAAACTAACAGACCTCTACGTAATCCCTGCTTCCCTTGCCTTAGCATTTGGAAGACTTGCAAACTTTGTAAATCAGGAACTTGTAGGCAAAATCACATCCTCAAAACTGGGCGTAGTCTTCCCTTTGTACGACAACAACACAAGATGGCCTACAACCCTATTTGAAAGCTTCAAAAACTTGATAACATTCCAAATACTATTCTATCAATTCACATTCAAAAAACTAAAACCGGGAATAATTACTGCAACATTTCTAATCCTCTACAACATCCTAAGATTTTTTATAGACTTCCTAAGAGAACCTGCAGTAAGTCTAGGCATAATTTCAATGGGACAACTCTTATCCTTAATATTTGGAATTGCTGGAATAATTCTCTATATCAAAATCAAATAATTTTTTATTTTCTCTTCAAGCTAACTTTTTCAATATTCAAAACCCCAGAATAATTAGAATAAACTTTGGAAGACTTCTCAATCACTATCTTTTTCTTAAACAAAGGCGAATCAACAACAAAAGTTTCAAGCTCACCACCTTCTCCGGCAGGATTAACCTCATACTTTTTGTTAAACTCGACAAGTTTTTTTATCATCTTCTCATCAATAACACCCCCCAAAAAACTCTCATCAAAAGGATACGACGCAACACCAACAATTACAACTTCAAACCCATTCTCCGCAAGTTCATGCAAAAAATCTATCTGATCTTTCTGCCACAATGGATTAAAACACCACAAACCAACTTCATCGCAAATCCTCTGAATTCTACTCGACTGGTAAATTGAATTAATCGCGCCTGTAACTATCCCTTCAACGCCATACTCTTCTTTCACACTTAAAAACGCTTTCTTCAAATCCTCAAGTTCAAATTCCTTCTCACCTAAAGTATCCTGAACATGCAAAGGCAAACCCAAAGCCTCAGCCTGATACTTGACAAAATCTATTCCTTGCGTCTGAAACATATAACTTTCAAGATTTTTAGACTTCAAAGAAATAAGACAAACTACTTCATGCTCTTTACTAGCCTCATGCAAAGCAAAATTAGAATCCTTCCCTCCTGAAAACAAACACGCAAGTTTCATACTAAATGCAATTTAACAAAATTTATAAATATTGTCCATTAAATAATACTATGAACAAAACATACTTGACACTTATTTTAACTGCAACAATTACTATTCTATTCTCAGGATGTGCACCAAGCGTATTAGATGTGACACCAACAAAAGATGCGAGAATGTACGCAGGAAAAGGAGAAGTATGTAAAAACAGGGTGCTCGACATGTATTGTCAAGAAGGTTTGGAATGTGTGGAATTAGAAGACGAAGGTGATCAATATCCAATCAGCGTCTGCTTACCTGAAGATTACACTTTTGAAGAATACCAAAGTTACAAAGAAGTCTTCAAAGATTATGGAACCAACCAAATAGAAATCAAACCTGAAAAACTAGGAAAATAAAAAATAAATTTTTGATTTATTACTTCGCAAATCTCTTTGCTAAGTAATGATTAAAAATCTCTGATTTTTAATTTATTCTTGAGCAGGCGCAGCTGACTCTTCTGCAGGCTTGAAAGCATCAGCAACTGCTTTGTCACCTTTAGTTACTTTAACATTCAATTGATGAGTTTTTTCATTAATTGTGTTTCCAGCAACCATTTTCTTAATTCTAAGACCGCCAAACCTTTTTCCTCTAAGTTTGCCTTTAAATCCTAAACCTTTTCCAATGAAAATCTTCTTCTTGCCAGTACCAGGCAAATCTTTCCTCATAGGAAAACCACTTGCATCGCTGCCCCCGGTAATGGAAAATTTAGCTCCAGTAATACCAATTACTTCTGAGTTAATTTCTTCCCCGAGAACTTTACCATACAAAGACTCAGCTTCTTGTTGAGAAAGCTCTTTTTGATAGCATTTCCCATCTTTTGTACCAATAACAATTTTAATAGCCATTTTAGTAATAATAGTACCTTTAAGCAGGGCATGAAGTGCACTATAACAATAAAAGAATGAATTTGCTTTTATAAACTTTAAGATAATAAAATTAAATTAAAAATTAAAAAAATTTATTTTTTATTTCAAAAATTCGGTTGCAAATTCAAAGAATTTGGGGAGGTTTGGGGAAACTTAATTATAATAAAAAATAAATCATTTATTCTTCGCAATATTATAAGCATCAAAATAATTGAAAATGAACTTCTTCCAGGAAAAATGTTTTGAAAACTTCCTTGCCTTCTCCCTATGCGCCAACCTCATATCTCCCTCAAGCATCAAGAACTGATTAAAAAAACTTCCAAGATTTTCTACAATATCTTCCTCTTTTCTCTTTTCCCTGTTCAAAACAATAATCCCCTCATGAACATCTTTGTAATCTTGTAAAATTGCACGCCCAAAACCTGCAAAATCAGAAGTAACTGCTGGCGTGCAAAAAGCTATGCTTTCTAAAGGAGTATAGCCCCAAGGCTCATAGAATGAAGGAAAAACGCCAAGGTCCAAACCGCAAATCAAATCATAATAATTAAGTGAAAAAACATCATCTCCATACTTCAAATAAATAGGCACCAAAAGCACCTTTACCTTATCACTCTTTTTATTGTAAAGCCCGTTATCCATAAAGCACCTAATTATCTCATTGTCGGCAGGAATATTATGCGTAGAATACGAAGAGTAATTCATATGCGAAAACTTCTCTAAATCTTCTTTTGAAAGCCTTTTGAAATCACCAACAGGAATCAAAAACAAATTAATGACACTTTCATTCTTTCCACTTTTTTTCAACATAGAATTAAGCTTTCCAAGAGCCTTTATGTAAACGTCAAGCCCTTTATTTCTAAATTCGTTTCTCCCACTCGTATAAAACACACTTGCAGATTTAAAGTCAATTCCGGATTTCTCGCCAAAATGCATCTTCAAAACTTGAATAACTTTGCTTCGAGATTCCCGATAAACCAAATCAAAATTTTCAAGAAAATCAAAGTCCTCAACATCAAAACCATTGTACAATAACTTGTCAACCTTTTTGCCATAAAAAAACTCTGCTTCGCTTGCCGTAATTTCGGACACAGTAGTAAAGCAATCACAAACATTTGCAATCGCTTTCTCAGTTTGATGCTTCGTATGAACCCCAATATCATATGCCTTTTTGCCTGCATCAAAACTTGTCCTATCAACTTCATAAATATTGAACCTACTCCCACTCAAGGCCCTTCCAAGCATAGTGGCATGAGTAGTAAAAACACATTTGAATTTATCTTTCAAATCGCCATCCAAACACTTCAAATTTAACACCGCGCCACCTGCCATCCACTCATGAGAATGCACAAAGAAATTCGAACTAAAACCTTCCCCTTTTCTTCCCAAAATTTCATACATTTTTTCAATCACAATTCCACAGCACCACGACCACAAAATTGCCTCATCAAAATCATACCAATTTGAACCCAAAGAATCAATTTTATAATGTTCCCAAAGCTTGCCCTTAATAAGATTAATATTAGAAGAATGACCTAAATATTCCACAAGCAAAACTTGCGATTTACTTGACGAAGAAATCTTCCATTCACCATAATGGATTTTAATTCCAACACTTGAAAGTTCCTTGTTTGCATCCTCAATGAAATCAGGACATTTTTTAGAAATAAAACCATCTCTAATTGTATTTTCAAAATAAGGACCAACAGCAAAATATTTATCATAATCAACCTTCTTCAAAATTTCAGAAATCTTCGAAGTTATAACAGTAAAAATACCACCAACCTTATTGCAAACCTCCCAGGAAATCTCAAAAAGAAAATCATTTCTATCAAAATCGGATATATTCATACATAATTCTGCAAACTTAATTTAAATAACATTTCGTAACCATTAATTTCAAGTTTACCGATTTTGCAATTTAAAAGTAGAAACTAAATTGTATAAACTTAATATATATACTTTATTTTTAGATGAGAGTTTTGATGTTGGGATGGGAATTTCCACCACTTTTTGCCGGCGGAGTGGGAATCGTCTGCTACGAACTTACAAAGACATTAGCAGAGCTAGACAATACTATTGACATCACTTACATCATGCCATTTGGACCTAAAAATTTTTCTGGCTCTCAAAAAACAAAACACGTCAACCTCATAATCGCCGATAATAAGGTAAAAGACAAAAAAGTAAACGTAAACATTGAGATAAAAACCATCCCAACACTTTTCGAAGCATACATGACTCCTGAAGAATACAGCGAACACTATGCAAGGTACCTTTACGAAAACGATTTGGACGAGCAAGGCAACAAAAAACTCTATGGGAAAAACCTCTATCTAGAAGTGGAAAGATACGCACAAAAAGTAGGCGAAATTCTTGCAGAAGAAGGAAAACATTACGATGTAATACATGCTCACGACTGGATGACAATCCCTGCTGGAATCGTTGCAAAAGGAGTACTGAAAAGGCCACTCATAATCCATGTTCACAACACAATTTATGACAGGTATTTGGGAAGTGGCGGAGACCATGAAAAAGAGATAGAAATGAGAGGTTATAATTGCGCAGACAGAGTTATAGCTATCAGCTTCAAAATTGAAAAAATCCTCATGGAAAAATACGGAGTCCCGAAAGAAAAAATTGAAGTCATACACAATGGTGGAATCACAGACTTGAAAGCCAACTATCAAGACTACGAAATAGACAAAAAAAAAGAAAAAGTGGTTTTGTATGCAGGAAGAGTTGTGCTTCAAAAAGGTCCTGAATACTTTATAAAAGCAGCACAAAAAGTTCTCCAGTATGAACCAAACGTTAAATTTGTGATGGCAGGAACTGGACACCAATTAGACCACCTAAAACACATGTGCAATGAAATGGGCATTTCAAACAATGTTTACTTCCACGGATTTTACACAAGAGACGAAGCAGAAAGATTTTTTTCAATCGCAGACATATTCGTAATGCCATCAATCTCAGAGCCTTTCGGAATAGTGCCACTAGAAGCAATAGCAAAAGGAACGCCCGTCATAATTTCAAAACAATCTGGAATCTCAGAAGTTCTCGAAAACTGTTTCAAAGTAGATTTCTGGGACACAGACAAAATGGCGCACCAGATAATAACTCTTTTGAGGTACGAGCCACTCCACAACCAAATGAGAAAATCTGCATTTGACGAATTCCAAAACTTTGGCTGGGAAAAACCAAGCAAAAAAATTATTGACCTTTACAAAAACTGCATGAACAAACATTAAAAATGGCAAACAACATGAATTTATTCGGATCCGGAAAACCTGATGAAAAGCAAGTAGAATTTTACGATAAAGTTGATACCCATTCAAAAGCTCTCCTAACACTTGTTCAAAGGCAAAAAGACATAGAATCGTCAATGGATTTGCTAAACGAAAGAATTGAATTGTTAGACCACAACTCAGTAAGCCAGTTAAAAAAAATATTCGACGACAACAAAACACTTCGTGAAGAGATAAAAGATTTGAAGCACGAAATAAAAGAGATAAAAGAATTCAATATGAAAGTTATCAAACAACTTAAGTTGGTAGCCACACATGACGAAGTTGTTAAGTTGGAGAAGTACATAGATTTATGGAACCCAATGGAATTTGTAACACGGGACGAGCTTGTCGAACACAGAGACAAGGTAAAATCAGAAGTGGAAAGAATTTTCAAGAAATATCTAGGATGATTTCTCTTTAATATATCCTATGTAATTATACAAGTTTTCTGCAATGGAATATGAAAGCCCGTCCACAAAAGAATCTCTTTTTATTTTCGATTTGAAATCCTTAACAGACCAATACATTTTCTCTATATTTTTTGTGAAAAGGTAAGTGATGTACTGCTCGATAATTTCAATTGTTTGTTCTACTGTTTGCTTGTCTTTTGGTTTGTAATGCGAACTTATCTTTGAGAGTATGTCTCCTATGCTCTCTATTGTCGTGCAAAGAAGAAAGTACTTGTAGGAATTTTCAAGTTTTTCATACTTGCTTATATATCTTAAACAATAAAATATATTATAATCTAATAATCTCTCTTCCGCTTTAACATCTTCATGCTCTGCTTCATTGTTAATCCTTTTCTTTAAGGTTTTAGTTTGTTGAATTAAAAGTTGGCATGCTCTTTTGAAAATCGAAACAAAATTTTCTTCTGGAACTTTTATTATATCTTTAATTATAGTCTTTTCGTCATCATGCTCTTCTATTATCATACCTATGAACTGGGTTCCGATTTTCTGTGCTAAAATTGGGTTGTTATGTTTTAAAATAATCCTGTCATAGCCCTCAATATATTTTCCAATAACTAAATGAAAAGCCAAACCTCTCTTCATATTTTTTATGTTCAATTCTACTGATTTCTTCTCTCTCTTTTCTTCATTGCTGAAAATGAGTAGTTGATTCTTCTCTTCTTTTATGTAAACACAATCTTCTTGTGTGAGATTGTTCTTCTTTATCCAATCTGAGGGCAGTGTCATTGTTAAAGAATTCCTTCCCTGTTTTACTAACTTTCTCTCCATTTTAGTTTGTTATATACTATATATAACATATATAGTTAAGTTATATATTAATCTTTCGCTTGAAAATAATTACAATGGCAAGAAGAATTTTCATAGATTTGGACGGTGTAATAGCAGACTGGGAAGGTCTGGCTTTGAAAGTGGTTGGTGCTGAGAATGATTCTCAGGTTAAAGCAGAATTGAAAACTGGTAAAGACATAGAAGACATCTTCCCCGATTCATGGGACAGGATTTCTGCTTACAATGGTAGGTTCTGGGAAGAGCTTGAAGTATTGCCTTGGGGACAGCAATTGTATGATACTGCCTCTAAATATGGTGATGTGGCTTTCTTAACTTCAGGAGGAAATGTGCATAAGCGCACCGAAGCAGTATCCCAGGCTTGTGCAGGTAAAACAAGATGGGTAGCCAAATATTTCCCTGGTGCGAACTTGATTCTGACTCGGGAAAAACATCTTTGCGCAAGCCCAATCAGTTTGCTCATAGATGATACTAAAAAAAAGATAGAGCAGTTCACTCAATATGGTGGGCACACATTCCATTGGCCGCACCCAAACAGAATTAGAGATGGCGATGTAAACCTGCCAGAGGTTATAAGAGACTTAGAGAGGAAAATAACAATGGTGCCAGACCCAACAGATGTATAGAATAACCTTTATAAATGATATCGCATTATTATTTATATCATGGCGCAAGTTCCAAAAACAAAAACAACAAACAAGGTTTTATTTGATACTATTCGTGATTTAAAGAAATTATCAACTAAA
>JBFHXM010000015.1:0-15446 GCA_041598975.1 Candidatus Woesearchaeota archaeon
CATGAGCAATTTTTTGATAACATGGCCTTTTTCCTTTTTTGTATTCTGGTTTTTCTCTCATTGAAAGGAAGGTTTTTTTCTCTTTATCGGTCCATATAACAGTTTTATTTGCATTGTTAAAATTTTTTGCATTTTTTTTTACCTCTTTCTTGTCTTTGTTTTTTTGTTAAATTAAATATCCCAATTCCTCTATCTCTTGCAATTTTACCTCCTGATTGTTTTATTTGTTCATATTCAGTATCACTTTTTATTAATCCTGAATATCCTTCATGAAGATTATTTGGTTCAAAACCTTTTAATGCATATTGTATTGCAGTATATAATAATCTTGGTTTTATGTGTCCATATTTTTCAGGTTTGTCGTTTTGTATAATAGGGACTTGTCCTTGCATTGTGTTTTTTCTGCAACCCATTGCAAGATTAGGATAGTCCATTTGTAGTTCTTGACCAAGATTATATATAAAACCAATTCTATTCCTAATTACTTCAGTATCCCTGTTAGTATTCATTTATTCTAATAATAAAGGAATTTGAAAGTATTTATAATATTTTTGAGATTAATTATTGATGATTTCTTTGATAATGGGTAGGAGTTCTTCAGGTTTTTCTATAGTGTAGTCTGCATCAAAGTGATGGTCGCCGTGTCCGTAATTGCAGTATATTGTTTTTAGGTTGAAGTGCTTGCCTGCTTCTATATCTTCGCCTCTGTCTCCTATCATTGCAATAGGTTCGTATTGTTCTGGGTTGTATTTCTTGTATGCTTCTTGCATGTTTTCGAGCTTGCTTGTTCCAAGGTCCACATCACATCCGAAAACATCGAAAGTATCTTGAAGGTTGTGTATTTCGAGTGTTGTTTTCATGGTTACTTCGTAGAGTGAAGTTACGATTACAAATTTGAGGTTGTGTTTTTCTTTTAGTTGTTTTAGTTTTTCTTTGTTGATTAGAAGAATTGAGTCTTTGTTGTCGTTTGTGTACATGATGTAGAATGCACCGAAAAGTACTCCTTGAAATATTTTTAATTCACTTAAGTTTTTTATTGGCAGTTTTTGCTTCATTATTTCTTGCACAAATTTGTAATGGTTGTTATGTGAATTATGTTGTAATTTTATAATTTCTTCTTTTGATATGTTTTCGGTAAATAGTTGGGTCCTTTTTACATTTGCATATTCTGATACTTTTGTTGATTGAAGGACTCCGTCCCAATCGAAGAATATCACTTTTTGTTTTTCCATGATTGTATTTGTAGGTTTGGGTTTATATTGTTTTTGCTTATTTTTGTTATTCTTTACTTTCAAATAGTAAATTTTATAAAAGAAATAAATCTTATTAAGATATGGTAAAAACTAATGTTGGGATGTTGTTAAAAAGTAAAGCTTATGAAGATACAGGATTTGGAAGCTCTAGGTATGGTTTAGATAAGCCTTTCATGCCTATTCAGATGGAAGTATCTTTGCCTGTTCAGAGAGCAGTTTTATTAACTAGAGATTTATGGAAAGAGCGAGGATTGCCTATTGGTTTTAAAGATAATTGTACTTATAGGGGAGATTTAGGATTTATAATTAAAGATGGAATTTCTGAAGTTCTTGAAGTTGCTGATAGAGAGTTTCAAAGAAGTGAACTTATTACTCGAATAAGTTTTGCCGATGGAATCACATTTCCAAATAAACCTGATGAGAAAAGTGATAGATTAGAGATTAGTATTTATGGTGCAAGAAAATTTTTTCCAAATGATTTTAAAAATGTTCTTAGAGGAAGAGTAGATGATAAAAGATTGTCAGTTACTTCTGTTTTAGAAGAATTTCTTATTGCACTTAATTGGCAAGATGGTCAGTTTGTAGATTGGAATGATGTAAATGTTTGGGCACAAAATTTGGATGCTAAAACTATAAGTCCAAGAAGATTTCATTTAGGTAAATCAACTTATGCTTTTGCTAATGAAAAACGAATTTCACAAAAGAATAGTTCTGAAGATGAAAATCCAGAAGAAATTAAGAAGATTATTAGAAAGGTTAAAAGGCAAGATGTAAGAATCCCCTTAAGTCCTTCTTTAACTCCTTATGGACAAGGTGGAAGGCAATATCCTGCTAATGATTTGTTAAAAGAATTATTTAATGCGGGCGTAATGGCTCCTAATGGGATGCCTATTATAGGAGTTCAAGCGGTTATAGGTTCTTTGGGACTTAAAGGGAACGAACTTGATTCTCGTATTGCAAAAATGTCTCCGATGGAAGGAGTAGAATTTTTATTTGGAAAAGTTTTACCAGAAGTTCAAAAATATCTTTCTTTATAATTTTTTTAACTTTGTTTATTTATTGTTTTTGCTTGTTTTTGTGTATGTATTGTTATGCGCAGTGAATACATACGTTTTTAATGAATTTTGTTGCTTGGCATTTTATGAAGAGCACTTATCCCTTGAAGAGGTTGCTGTATTTTTACGAAAATTACAGACATAGGAGTCCTCTTAAGGTATTATTTCTCATGTTTTTGACTTTTGGTTTTTATTTTATTTACTGGATATATACTATGAATGTGAAACTTTCTGAGATTGATGAGGATACTCCTGACCCGAAAAGAGGTTTGATTATAACTTTGCTTTTTCCTGTTTTCTGGTTTTTTTCGATGTTTATAGTTAGCAATTTTATCTTGCCAGGATTTGCTTATAATAGTTATTTGTCTGTTTTTGGTTGGCTTTTGATTAGTTTTTTGTCTATGAAATATAATTATGAATTTTGTTGTTCTTTTAGCAAGGTTACCTGTTCGCAACCAGGTCTTGTATGGTATCTTTTTTTGTACCCCGGATATTTTAGCTTGATTTTGCTTGTTTTGAATTTTTATTATACTTTTCCTTTGATATTTTTTCCGTTAATTACAATCCCTGCTATGCAGGATTTTATAAATAAAAGAGCGAAGCAGACTATGATGAAGAGGGCTGCCCAGCATTTCAATTACATGACTAACACAGGCAGTCTTGATTAAGAATTTTTGATTAGTTTTTTGTATTTTTACTGAAAGTTTTGTGTGATGTAGTAGCTTTCTTTTCCATCATAAACCACACCTATTCCCGTATATTTGTAATCGCTTTTTAGTATGTTTTCCCTGTGTCCTTCACTTGTCATCCATTTAAATATCATTGCCGCTGCTATATCTTCGTTAGTTATTAGAACTCCAACATCTTGAACAATTCCTTTTGGCATAAGGCCTATGTTTTCACCAATCCCTATTATTATCAAATCCTGTGTTTCTATTTGTGTTCTTATTCTTAGTTCTTCTGCTCTTTGGGTTGGGTTCATGCCAAACAAATTTGTGTGGTTGAGGTATTTGTTTCTTGCCATGTCGAGGCTGTGTTTCCTCGCTGTTTCTGCAAGCATAGGGTCCCATTGGAGTTCAGGCAGACTTGCTTCTTTTCTGATATAGTTTATTTCTATGAATATTTCTTTTTCAATTTCATATGTTTCTTTGTTGAAGCCAGGTTTGGTTTCGTTTATGCTGAATATTGTGTATGTTGTGGTTTTTGCAAACAGGGAGCTTCCTTCGTATATTATGTTTGCTTGTTCTCCTATCGTGTCCTTGTTTATGATTGTGTATGTTAGAATAAAATAAAATAATACTAGTATTAAGAAAAATTGCGTGTAAAATGTTTTTGAAGGATTTTCAAATCTTCTTATCATAAATATGGTACTTTGAGTAGGTTTAAAAAGATTATTGTTTGGCTAGAAATTTTTATTATTTTTCTTTAATATCTATGTTTCGTGTTTGGAATCCTTCAAGGTTTTCATTCCATAGTTTTTCGAATTCTTTTTTGTTTTTTGCTTTTGATAAAAGGTGTGCAGTTCTGCAGAATAGAGTTTCTGTTGTAAGATTTAGATAGTTGCCTAGAACACCTGTTTCTTGAATGTCTCTTCCTCTGCTGTATATGTTCAGGCTTACTTCTCCGTAAACAGTTTGAACTCCTATTATCACTTTTGTTTTTTTGTTTAGTTCGTTTAAGGCTTTAAGGTTTTTTCCGTCTTTTTTTATATTGCTTTCATGTTCTGCGATGTTTCCTACACCAGTCCCTTCCAGAATTATTGCATCGTAGAAGCTTAGGATTTCAAATTCTTTTGCAAATAAATTAGGATGAGCTTTAAAGAAACCTATTTTTAATTTTGTGTCGTATTTTGTGCATGAAAGTTTTTTTGTTGGTTTTTTTGTAAGTAAGTTTTCTCTAATTATTTCTATTTTGTTTTTTGTTATTCTTGCAAATGGCTCGTAATTGATTTGTTTGAAAGCATCACGCCGAGTAGAGTGCATTTTTTTTGCATTGATTCCATCAAGTATCAAGAATGAATTGTCGGAGATGTTTTCGTGCATGCAAATTCCTACTCTTCTAAATGATTTTTCGTCTTTTATTGTTTTTGTTATAAAATCAATTGCTGCGTTCAGGTTTGAGAAAGCGTCACTGCTTGGTCTGTCAGAGCTTCTCTGTGCGCCAACAAGGATTATTGGGATAGGTAGGTTTTCGAGCGCATACTGAAGTGCGGCACTTGTGTAATGTAGTGTGTCTGTTCCGTGTGAAATAATTATTGCATTAGATTTGTTTTTCACTGCTTTTTCTATTTCATCAAGCAGAACATTGTAATCTTCAAATCTCATATCCTCAGACCAGATATTGAATATTAGTTTTGCATCTATCTGGACTTTTTTGTTTAATTCGGGATATAGGCTTAATAGTTCTTCTGGTGAGAATTTGCTATCTACACCTCCTGTTCTGTAATCTACTTTTGAAGCTATAGTTCCTCCTGTATGCAGGATTGTTACTTTTGGCAGGTCTTTGTTTATTTCTATTTTTGATTTATTGTTTTTTATTTCTTGGTTTAGTTTGGTTTTGGAAATAATTTTTACTTCGCTTTTTTTCAGGTTTGCGTTGTATCCGCTATTGAGTTTTAATGTTAAATAATTTTTATCCTCTTTGATTAGTATACCTTTTAGTTTTTCGTTTTGGTATGAGATTTCGAGTTCGTATTCCATAGTTATGTTTTGTTTTAGTTGTTTTATATATTTTTGTTTTAATTGTGTGAAAAATGTTTATAAATAAAAAGTTTTTATATATTATATAATGTTAAGTAAAAAAGGATTAAATTCAATTATTGCAGTAGGACTTTTGTTTATAGTTACTGTTATTTCTATTGTTAGTTTTCAGACCTGGTATGAAAGTTATTCTTCTTCTATTAATGTTAATATAGAATCTAAAAGTAGTTTAATTGAAACAATTAGTATTGAAACTATTCTCTATGATACTTTATATATAAGTTCAGATGTTGAAGATAGAATAGATTTTTTAAAGATTACTAATCAAAATGGTGTTGAGAGGTGTAATTATCAAATATCTAGAGAAGGATTAATTGGTTGGTGGGATTTAAATGAGGGAACAGGAAGTGTTATTAGTGATAATTCGGATTCTAATTTGACTGGCACTTATCAAAATAATTCTATTGAGAGTGAAGGTTTATGGGTTAAAGGCAAATCTGGAAATGCTCTTTTTTTTGATAAATCTAATCCGAATAGAGTTTATTTTGGTGAAAATGTTCTTTTTAATCCTAATCGTTCGACAGGGTTTAGTGTTTCTGCATGGGTAAAGACTCTTGATACTTTTAATGGTGCTCCGATTTTTGGAAAAGATTCAAAATGGAGATTGTTACTTTTAGGAGGTAGGCCTGCCTTATATTTAAGAGATTCTACTGGAACTACTTGGCAATCTACTCCAGATAGTCTTGATAGCATTTTAGATAATAATTGGCATTTAGTTACTGGAGTTTGGGATGGTTTTAATGCTTCAATTTATGTTGATGGTGTTTTAAAAGATACTGAGCCTGCAGCAGATGATGTTCATGTTATGGCACTTTATTCGGGGATAGGTAATGTTCATTCGGAGTATTTTAATGGTACAATTGATGAAGTTTTGATGTTTAATCGTGCCTTAGATCCAAATGAAATTCAAAGTTTATTTCTTTTCAATACTCTTTTAGACTTAAATTCTGGAATTAATATTATAAATATTTCTGGTTGTAATCTTACACAAAATCAAATGTATAAAATTATATTTTTTACTGAAAATAAAAAGGTAGAAAAAACTATATATTTCAAATAAAATTAGTTTTTGAAGTATTTTTGTATTTCTTAAATATTTTTTATAAAAAAGATACGACAAATACTTATAAATAATATTTATGTGGAGTTATGTATGTTTAGTGATCTTTTTATTGGTGTTGTTTTGTCTTTGCTTTTAGGGGCATTAATTGGTATTCAAAGAGAGATTAGAGTGCAAAAGGAGAGAATTATAGATTTTGCAGGTTTTAGAACTTTTACTTTTGTGTCTCTTCTTGGTTTTTTAATAGGTTATTTGTCTTTTGAAGTTTTAGATGAGATGTTTATTGTTATTATTTCGATATTTAATGTTTTTGTTATTGCAATTATTACTTATTATGTTATTTCAAAAGCTGATGCAACTCAGATTAGAGCTACAAGTGAGATAGTTTTTGTTTTGACTTTTATTTTGGGCATTTTTATTTCTCTTAAGTATTATTATTTGGCGATTAGTCTTGCAATTATTATTACAACTATTTTGGTTTTGGGACATAAGCTTCATTATTTTGCAAAGCATTTGAAAAATGTGGAGTTTTTTGCCACATTAAAATTTGCAATTATTTCTATTGTTATTCTTCCTCTTTTACCTAATAAGAATTATTCTTTGCTTGATTTTCCTTTGGTTGGAGATATGCTTTTGAACCAATCCATGTTTTCTGTGAGCGTTATTTCTAAACTTGATGTTTTTAATTTTTACAATATTTGGCTTATGGTTGTTTTTATTTCTGCGATTGCTTTTGTAGGTTATATTATGATGAAAGTTGTTGGTGCAGAGAGGGGGATGCTTCTTACTGGTTTTTTGGGAGGTTTTATGAGTTCAACTGCACTTACAATTACTTTTTCACAAGAGAGCAGATTGTATCGAGTTTTGTCTAATCCACTTGCAATAGGAGTTATTGTTGCTTGTTCTACTATGTTTTTTAGAGTTCTTTTTGAAATTTTAATTATTAATAGTTCTTTGATTTCTGGAGTTTTTATTTCTATGACTTTGATGGGTATTGCTGGGTTTGTGTATGCTTTTGTTTTGTTTTTTAAGCATAGGGATGATAAACATGTAAATAAATTGAAGTTGAAATCTCCTTTTACTTTGGTTCCTGCTTTGAAGTTTGCAATTTTGTATTTGGTTATTGTGTTTTTTTCTAAGTTGTTTATTATTTTAAATGGTGAGAAAGGAATATTTATTTTATCTTTTATATCAGGAATTACAGATGTAGACGCTATTACTATTTCTTTATGTAATTTGGCACTTGATGGAAGTATTTCTAATTATGTTGCTCAGATGGGGATACTTATTGCTGCTATGTCTAATACGATTTTTAAAGGTTTTTTAGCATATTATTTTGGTTCAAAGAATTTTTTCATGAAGATTATGTTTGCTTTTGGAGGAATTCTTTTGATAGGCGGAATTAGTATGTTATTATAAAGAAAAAGGGTTATGATTTATTTTTCCTTGAAGTTTGCGTCTTTTACATTATTGGTTTTCTTTTTTTTGTTTGTAACCTTCTTTTTTGGCTTTGATTGGTTTTCATAGTCTTGTTGTGCTTTTTCTGCAAATATTTCTATTTTTTTGTATATCATTTTTGTTTTGAAAGTTGCCATGTCAACAATAGCTATTATTAATGTGATGAATATAAATATGTAATTTATTAAGATTAGAAATATTTCAATAAAAAGTATATTTTGAAAGATGCTAGGTACAGAGAGGATTACAGCCATTATTATAAGAATTATCTCTAGGAATATGTTTAGAATTCTTAGTCTGAATATTGATAATAATAGTTGTATTAGAAGTATTATCATTAAATAAGGGAATATCTGACCATATGTTCTTGGAATTATGGAGATTACAATCAATACGATAATTATTATACTAATTAGGTATTGTATGAAGTTCATAGGATTTCTTCTGTACTTTGTTACTCTTTTCTTTAATTGCATTTTTATTTATCTATCATTTTTATCTTTTATAAATTTATTGTGTTTTTTTGATTTTGGAAACAAAAATTATATAAATAAGTTTGTTTAAATTTTATTATGGATGACTTCAAGGATCAAGTGAGGAAAGGATTTAATAAATGTAAACTTGATATTGAGGAAGTTAAAGATGAAAATGTTGTTCTTAAAGATGAAGTTGAGAAACTTAAGTTTGAAAATGTTGAATTAAAGGAGACTGTTAAGAGTTTGAATGAGAGTTTGATTGAGCTTAGAGGCGAGATTAAGGGCATTCATGTTGCTTTGGAGTATATTAAAGGCATGAAAGTTGAGAAGAAGGAAACTAAGGTTGCTGTTGAAGAACCAATTGTTGCTCCTGAATCTGTTAAGGAGATAGTTAAACCTACTATTAAGGAAGCAGATGTTAGAAAGGACCCTTATGAAGCCTTGCTTGCTTTTAAGGCAAGAATTAATAAAAAAGATATTTTGAAGCAAAAGCTTATTTCTATGATTAATGAGAATGGGATTAATTTGTCTGAGTTGAAGTTTTTGTTTGTGGATCATTACAGATATTGCTCAAAGGCGACATTTTATAATTATTTGAAAGAGATTGAGCTTGAGAAGTTGATTGAGATTCGAAGAGAGAATACTAAGAATTTTGTGTATTTGAATAAGGATATGATTAGTCGAGAAATTTAAATATTATATGTTAATTATAAATAATTATTTTTGAAATAAATTAGAATTTTATTGAAAGTAAAAAAATTATTTGTAACTTCCAACAATGTCAATATTTTCTACGTGTGAAAGGATTACTCCTCTACAACAGAATCTTTTCAAACCTAGTTTGTCCATTGCTTCTTTTTTGCTTTTTCCTTCAGCAACTAGTTTTGTGTAATCTTCCCATAGGGAACCAACAACTTTACCACATGAAAAACATCTTACTGGAACTATCATAGTAAGAATAGAATTAATATCGTATTATAAATGTTTTTATTTTTAAATAATTCATAATTCAATAAATTCGCTTTTGAGTTGTTTTAATGATGTGATTGACATGGTTTTTTTGAAACCATATTTTTTTATTGCCTGTTTTATGTATGCGTAGTATTCGTCGATGTCTTTTGTTCTGAGTTTGATTATGAGTTCATAATCTCCTGTACAAATATCTACACTTTCGATTTCTGCATCTTTTGCTATTTGTCTTGCCACTTCTTCTGGGTCCTCATATTTGTCTTGATTTAGGTTTATCATTACATATGTACAGTATCCTTTGTCTATTTTTTTGTGGTCAAATACAGCTTTGTATGTTTTGATTGCACCTTCTTCTTCTAATTTTTTTATGTTGTAATGCAGGGTTGTTGAGGGTTCTTTTAGCTTTTTAGCTATTTTTGCTATTTGTGGTGTTGCATATCCTGTTTGGAACAATTCGATTAGTTTTTCTTTTATATTTTTCATATTATTGTATAATATTCGAAAATTTATAAATTTATTGTATTATTGTTGAATATTGTTCGAAAGTATTTATATAGTTTATGGGTATTAGTTATTTTACGATTTGAAAAATGATAAATAAGAATATTGAAATTGGCATTATTGGTTTTGGAAATTTTGGTCAGCTTATGGCAAAACATTTGTCGGAGAAGGTCAAGATTTTTGTTACTGATAATGATGTAGGAAAGAAGGAGAAAGCAGATGAGTTTGGAGCTCATTTTGTTAGTTTGGAAGAGGTTTGCGGTAAGAAAATAGTTGTTTTAGCAATGCCTATGGAGAAACTTGAAAAAGTTTTAAATGATATTAAAGGTAGAATTTATCCTGGAACTTTGGTTTTGGATGTTTGTTCGCTTAAAGTTTTTTCATGTGGGCTTATGGAGAAAATTTTACCTGAAAATATTGATATTGTTGGAACTCACCCTCTTTTCGGACCGCAAAGTGCACCTGATTCTATTGAAGGAATGAGGATTGTTTTGTGTAATGTAAGGGGTAGCAGGTTGAATGAGATTGTTGAGTATTGCAAGAGTTTGGGACTTGAAGTTTTTGTAACTACACCTGAAAATCATGACAAGCAGATGGCATACTCGCAGGCTTTGACTCATTTTATTGGCCAGGTTGCAAAAAGAATGGATATTAACAGGGTTGAGCTTAGTACTAAAACTTTTGATGATTTGATGGATGTGATAGAAATTATTAAAAACGATACCAAGGCTTTGTTTGAGAATATGCAAACCATGAACCCGTATGCAAAGAAGGTTAGGGAAGATTTTGTTCTGAAAAGCAGGGAATTGAATGAGTATTTAATTGGTTTGAAGTAATTTTATTATTTTCACTTATTTATTTATTTATTTATTTTCTAAGTATTTGTATGCGATTGCGCATGCACCTTCGTCTCTACTTACCATGCAAGGTCCTATTGGGTTTTTGTGCGTGCAAAGTTTTCCAAATAGTTTGCAGTCTCTTGGTTCTGCTAGTCCTTTGATTATCTCTGGACATTTGCATGCTCTGTTTTCCTCTGATTTTATGTTTTGGAGAAGGTGAGAGTATTTTATTTTTGCGTTTAGTTTTGGATTTTTAGGTTCTACTCCTGATTTTGGGATGATATTGAAACCTCTCCAGGAAGCATCGCAGAGTTGCATGGTTTCCCTTATTAGTTTTCTTGCTTTTTGATTGCCTTTTGATTTTACAACTTCATCATAATCGTTTATTACTTCGTTTTTGTTTTCTGTTATCTGTTTTAAAATTTTGTATATTGCTCTTATTATCTGGTCTTTTTTGAATCCGCTTATTACTTGAGGCATTTTCAGTTCTTCCCATATTTGTGAGCCGATTATTGTGCTTACGTGTCCTGGAAGGATGAACCCATCTATTTTGCAATTTTGCATTACTGCTTTCATTGGCGGAATCATTATTTTGTTTGTAGGATAGATTGTGATGTTGTGTTTTAGAAGGTAGGCTGCAATTGGCGTTGTTGTTTCGAAACCTATTGCAAAAAATACTTTGTTTTTATTTTCGTCTTTTAGCATTTGATTTGCGTCTGTAATTAGTGTTATGTCTTTGCCTTTAGATTTTAGTTGTTCTAAACTTGTTTTTGTTCCTTTTACATGGAGCATGTCTCCAAATGTTGCTATAGGTATGTTGTTTTCTGCAAGCGATATTACATTGTCGATATCTTGCTGGGATGTTACGCAAACAGGGCATCCTGGTCCAGATATTAGTTTTATGTTTTTTGGAATTATGTCTCTTATTCCGTATTTCATGATGGTGTTTGTATGTCCGCCGCATACTTCCATTATTGTTATTTTTTTGGGCTCGAGTTTTTTTGCAAGATTTTGTATTTCAATTAGGTATTTATTCATTATATATTATATTTTAGAATTGTTGTTATTAAAAGTTTTTGGTATTTTCGCTTTGTCCGGAAATTAATAATCATTCTAATTTTAGAAATAATATTTTCCCCAAGCCTCCCAAATTTTTAACTTTTGTTAAAAATTTCAACCTTTATTTAGACTAAAATTAGAATTTCCGGACACAGCTGGTATTTTTTTATTGGAATATTGCTCCCGCAAATTGTGCGTTTTGTGTGTCTGCTCGATTTATCGTGGTGTGGGCTAGGTTTGTGTCACATAATTTTGTATTTCTTAAGTCTGCTCCGTCCAGTCTTGCTCCTCTGAATTTGGATCCTCTAAAATTTGCACCTTCAAAAGTCATTCCAAATCCCATTATTCCATATAATTTGGTTTGTTGCATTTGTGCATTATATCCTTGCGCTCCTTTTAAGTTTGTTTTTGAAAAATCACTTTGGTATGTATTGGCAAATGATAGATTTGTTTCGGCAAGGTTTGAGCCAGTCAGTTTTGAATTTCTTAAATCGGCGCCATGCAAGTTTGCATGTGATAAGTCTACTTGAAATAGGCTGGCCCTCCTGAGGTTTGCTCCTGCTAAATTCGCGCCTTTTAGCGAATATTCTGGCCCCAAGAATAAGTTTGGTAAATTTGCATGTCTTAAATCTGCATATTCTAGTTCGTCAATTCCAAGTATTTTATAGTTTTTTCTTTTGTATCCTTTATTCATAATTTTCTTTTTTAGAATTTTGTTTATAAATTTATCTTGTACCTTTTAAAGGTATTTATTCATTTTCGTTTAGAAGGTTGTACATCTCCTCTGCTTTTTTTTTGTCTATTTTTTCTATTGCAAAGCCTACATGCACAAGGACGTAGTCACCTACTTTTGCATCGATGAATGAAATGTTTGCAGTTTTTTTAATTCCTTTGTAATCTATCGTTGCTTCTTCTCCATTGATTTTCTCTATTTTTCCAGGAACTGCGAGACACATTTTTTATATTATTTTTAGTTATTAATTTAATCTGTTTTTTCGATTTCTATCTCTTTTAGGATTATCTCTTTTCCGTCAAGAATTTGTGGGAGCGAGAATGAACATTTCGGGCATTCATATATATTGTTGTCGTGCAGTTGTTGGAGGATTTTAGGTTCTCCTCTATGTCCGCAGACACATAATATTATTGCTTTTTTAGGGATTATTTTTATTTCCCAATTTGTTAGTCTTTCAAGAATTTGTTTCATTTCATCTGAAGGCAGGTGTGCAAGCTCACCAACTTCAACTGTTATTGATTTGATGTTTTTGTAATGGTTTGCCTGTTTTATTATTTTTTGGGCTATTGTGTGTTCGTGCATATTATATTTTATTATTATTGTTTTATAAAATTTTATTTTCTTACATAGTATTAACTTTCCCCAAGCCTCCCCAAAATTGTAAAACAATTTTGCAACCAAATTTCATTTTCTTGCTTAGTTGTATACTGTTACTTCAAGCAGGCCGAGTTTTGTTTTTTTTTCTATTGAGTCTACAACCGGGATTAGTGTTCTGAATTTATTTTTTTCAAATACTCCGTTGCCTATTTTTTTGTTTTTGTTTGGTGTGTTGTTGTATATGAGAAATTCCTCTTCATCTTGGAACTCGTGTGTTGTTGGGTCTTTGCTCATAATTTTTATGGTTATTGTTGATTCGCCTAGTTGCCTACGGACTATTTCCTTTCCTTGTGTGCTATTTGAGTATTCTTCGAATGTTTTTATTGCTTGCAGGTCGAATTCTTCGTCAACATCTCCTTGCTGTGAAAGGTGGAGCAGGTCTGAGTTTACCATGTAGTTGTATTTTTCAAAAGCTTTTTGCAGGTTGTCTTTTTGAGTCATTTCATTGATGTCGTTTGTGTTTATTTTGTTGTACCAGACCATGCCCATAACAATTACTATGTAGACTATGATGATTATTCCAAATGTTTCTCCAAATTTAACTTGGGATTTTTTTTTATTTATCATCTTGATTTTTTTTATTATATACTACTAATTATTAAAAGCAAGTTTTATAAATTTATTTTATAATTGTATAATTATGGTAAAAAGTAAAAAGTTATCTAAAGGTCAGGAAAAAGGCGAACTTGGTTTTGCAGATTTGCCAAAATCTTTTGTTTGCACTGATGTTTTTTTGAAGAAGAAGCTTCTTGCAATGCTAGTTTCGTATGTGCTTGTTCAAGTGCTGGTTTTGATGGGGGTTTTGATTTTTGGGAATCATATTGAAAATTATTCGTTACTTAAGGACGTTCATTTGATTTTTGGAGTTTTGGTAGTTGTGTTTTTGATGTTTTTTTTTTATGCTTTGTTTTATGTATTTTTGAATGCTTTTGCAGAGGGTGGTCGTGATTTCTTTGAAGGTTTTCTGGTTTTTTGTGTTAGCACTTTGCATATGTTCATTCTTGGGAATTTGTTTAATGTCATAGGGAAGTTTGTTGCTGATGCTTCTGTCATGTATTTCTTGTTTTTGGTATTCTTGGTTGTGTTTGTTTATTATTTGGTTAATGTTAATTTAATATTCAAAAAGTATTATGGAACTTCGATATTTAAGGTTTTAGCTAGTTACATACTTACTTTGTTCATGTTCTTTTTTGTGATTGTGATTTTGGAAGTTTTGGCTACGAGTGCTTACAGGCTTGCAGGTTAGAATTAAAATTCTATTTTTATTTTATCTCCTATTTTTATATCTTTGAATTTGTTTGGCAGAGATTCTATTACATACTTGCATGGTTTTTTTGGTTTGTAAGATATTTTCCATGGTTTTAGTGTTGCTTTATCTACTACTTCAAAATTTGTGTTTATGAATATGATTTGCATTGATGAGAAGCAAAAGAGCATTGTGATTGTCGCTCCTGTTAATATGTTTTTGTTTGATGGAAGGACAAGACACATTCCTTTATCTATTTTTTTTTTGCTTGTGAACATCAAGCCTTTTGATATTGAAAATATATTTTTTGCGATTTTCATCTCGCTAAGAATTGTTTTGTTTTTGTGTTTAAGTTTTCCCATTATTTATTGTTTGAAGAAGAGGGTTTAAATATTTTTGGGATTAGTTTGGCGTGTTTTCCTGATTTCCATTTATTCTATTTTGAAAATAGATTCCAGTTATAAAGTCTGAACCAAAATCTCCGCCCTTGTTTTCCTCTCTTAATGTTACATAATTTTCCGTTTCTTTGAGAGTTTTTGTAGCATAATATGTTGTTTTTCCAGTGGTGTTGAATTGTCCCGGAATTCCTGCTACGCTCATTGCACCATCTCCAATTATTTCTGCGAGAGTTGTTGGTCCTGCAAATGGAAGTTCTACATAAAATATTGGAACGCCCCAGGATTCAAGCCCTTTTCCTATGCTGCTTTTCCTACAGTCTTCCCATCCGAATTCTTTGTGGGCTTTACCTCCTCCTAAAACCCCTAATGTTGAATCTACAACAAAATGCCATGCATTACAAAGTGCTTGTAGAAATTCCCCTTCCATAATGTTTCCTCCAAAACTACTTATCTGTCCTAAGTTTTCTAATCCGTTGCTTATAACTAATCTAAAGTCCCAAGGCACTGTTTTTGTGTAACCATAATTTATACCTTCAATTATTTTCCTTCCAGTTGTATTATTCCACTCTCTTATAGGTTCATTTATCCATGGCATATAATCATACTGAGCGTACATACATATTTTTTTGTTTTCGTCTTCAATGTATTTGCCGTCTTCTGTCATTCCATGGAAAGTGTCGCTCAAATAATCCACAAATCCTTCTGATTCTGGTTCTTGTACTTGTTGCTCTTGCTTTAATGTTGCTTCCAAAGTTTGTTTTGGAGGTTCAGGAGGTTTGCCTGCGTTTACTTGTTTGTGTGTTTCCCCACAATTTGCTAATGCTAAATTTAGCAGAATTGGCAGTGTAATCTTTGCTGTTTTTTTCAGTAAATCTTGTGTCATTTAGTTTTCCGTGTTTTAATCTTATTTAAATTTTTTGTTTTTATTTTCAGGAATTAGTTAATTCTTTTTCTAGTTTTTCTCCTAGTCTTTTTAATCCTAA
>JBFHXM010000016.1:0-15026 GCA_041598975.1 Candidatus Woesearchaeota archaeon
AAAAAAGGTTAATTTGACCACGTTGCACTCTCGCTTCGTTTATTATTAGACTCATTCTGAGTCAATATAAACTCTCGCTCGGGGTAGCTAACAGCAATTAAACGCTCCCAGTCTTGCAGACTGCTCGGTTCCACAACTTTTTCTCTAACGAGAAAACAGTTCGCTTAATTGCTATGTTAGTCGCAATAATGCTCGAGATATTTTTGATGAAATTTAGCTGCTTTCGATGAACTTATATATTCAATCAAATTTTTAATTTATATGCAGACTTTAGCAATTGAATTTGATAGTATAAGAAGGAGAAATTATGATATGTTGATGCAACCTCATAGAAAAAAGAAATATCCTTTTGCTTTCTTAGGAAATATTAAATCTGATTCATTACCTTTTAAAATTAAATCCTTGGATGCTCACTACTTTTTGATGAGAGAAATTGATGATATGTTGTTGATGGCGATGTCGCTTCTGATATTTCACCAATTGATTATGTTAATGGTAAAATTGATTTTATTCAGAATTATGAGCAACCTTCTGATTTAGTAGAAATGCTGATGGGGCAATTTCATCAAGAATTATTAGAAAAGAATCCTGATGCCGCAAGAACTTTAAAAGATTCAACACAATTACTTTTTGAAGCTTGGAAATTTGATGCTAATCGAATTTCTCAAATGAGAGCTTCTGGCAAACCAGCAGTTTATTCAAATTCTGAAATCACTGATTATGTTACAAATATGGAATTGTATAGTATTATGAAGGGAGCTTTAGCAATTCTTGGCGAAGAACCTGAAAAAGTTGAATTGTTAAAACCTTTAGTTCTTGCAGCTAGAAGACATCATTATTTTTTAAGAGATGTTGCTGAAGATGTTGCAGAAGGTTGTTTTAATATTTCTAGAGAAGAATTAGGTAATGATATTCAATATCTTGATGATTTTGTTGAACATTCTAGAAAACATTCTGATTTATTAGATAATTCAAGAAAAGAATTTGCTTCTTTGCCTTATTTTAGAAGAAAACTGCATAGTGGTTCTTTTGAAGCATCTCAAAAAGCATTAATCAAAGCTTATTTTGATACTTCTCCAGATTCTGTTAAATCTTGGGCAAAATCGCAAGTTGAACAAGGTAATGAATTATTAACTCAATATAATCAATCAGAAGCAAGCAATGAATTTGGATTATTAACTAGGATATTTCTTTTTTCTTGTTATGAAAGAAGAGCAGCTAAGTTTTTTGATCAAATGAGTCGCACATTAGAATAAATATCTCTTGCGCCTTACTTCCCTCCCTGTAATTCTCACAGGTCGGTGCGACTAACAGCGGTTAAACGGTTGCGCTACTCAGAAAAACTCTAAAGGTTTTTCTTCCGTTGCTCTCCCAAATTTTTCCCTACGGAAAAAACTGCGTCAAACCGCCATGTTGAACAAAATTTTCGCTCACTTCGTGCTGCTTTGCAGACGCTTCACTTTTGTTCAACGAGCGCGATTCTTCGAACATGCTGTCTCTCTCCGTTTCGCTATCGCGAAAGCTTCGTTCAACACAAGTTTAATCGCATTTTTGCTCTTTCAAGCAAAAACACAATTAAACCGCGCTCGTTCTACGTAATATTTGAATTTTAAATAATAAAACGGGGGGCTTAAAATAATTGTAACTTTATAGTGATATTTCTCAAAAGTTTTATAAATAATCAAATACTAATGGTTTTATGAAAACAAAAAATAAGACAATTAGAAATGGATTAACTTTTTTATTAAGTACAAGTTTATTTTTCGGAGTGCCTATCTTAGTAAGCAAATTAGATTCTCCACAACATGATTTCGTTAATGATGATTTATTTCCTAGAACTCAAACTTCTTTTTATGAAGATGGAAGAGTAAGACATATAGAAACAGTTGGAGTATTAACTAATGTTTATAGTGATACAAATGGAGATGGGAAAATTGACGGTGGAACTACTTATGTTATGGTACCAACTACCATGGGAGCACTTCCTTTATTATCGAATAATCAAGATAAAAATAGAGTAGAAGAAATAATTAGAAATTATAAAGCTAATATTTGATATTTATTTATTCTTTATTATAAAAACGCCCCCCTTCTTTAACGAAAGATTTAAATAGTTATATATACATATATAATTTATGACAGAAGTAAAAACAAATGATGATATTTTGCATTATCCTCAATTAGATACTGTTTTAATGGTAGAGGAATTTATTAAAGACCATTCTGGTGAGTTTAAAAAGAAAAGTTTATGGGAAAATTTACCTAAAAGAATGATGTATCAAACTTATTGTGTAATATTTGATTATTTAAACGATTCTAAAAAAATTGCTAAAGATAGTGAAGGTAAAATTGCATGGATTTGGGATCCAGTAGGTGTTGAGAAGTTTTTATCCAATCCTAATCTAAGGTGGAGAAAGTGAAATCAGAAATTGTTTTTGGAGACGAGAAGATTCAAGATACTCTTGAAAAGTTAAAGAATTCTAAAACTGAGGATAAAAAGTTATATGAATTTTTAATTCGTGCATTTGAGGATTTAGAGGAAAATGCATTTTGTGGGATTCAGATTCCTAAGAAACAAATTCCAAAGGATTATATTAAAAAATATGACCAAATCGATAATTTATGGAAGTATAATTTACCTAATGCTTGGAGATTGATTTATACTATTAAAAATAGTGAAATTGTAGTTTTGTCAATTGTTTTAGAGTGGATGAGTCACAAAGATTATGAAAAGCGTTTTAAGTATTAAAAAGAAGGGGTTTAATGTTACTCTCGCTTACACTCGTAAAATATCAGAACTGTCGCTTCGCTTGGTCGCCTTGCAGTCTCCCCAACTAACAGCAGTTTGACGGTTCCACCTTGCAGGCTTCACCCAACTTGCTAACGCAAGTTCGCCAAACTGCGATGTTGAACAAAATTTTCGCTCACTTCGTGCTGCTTTGCAGACGCTTCACTTTTGTTCAACGAGCGCGATTCTTCGAACATGCTGTCTCTCTCCGTTTCGCTATCGCGAAAGCTTCGTTCAACACCAGTTTAATCGCATTTTTGCTCTTTCAAGCAAAAACACAATTAAACCGCACTCGTTACAACAATTAAATTTAAAAAAAGATAATCATTGTTCTTATTATGATTTTTTCAGAAAAGGTGAGAAAAAATTAAATGGGATTATTTTTATTTATTTTATTAGTTGTTACTATATTAATTCTAAGTAGCATAATGTCAGGAAGCGAGGCGGCCATACTATCAATAAGTCTGGCTAAGTGCAGCGAACTTGCAAACAGCAGGAAAGCGTCAATAAAAAGAAGGGCAAGAAGACTCCTGCTTGTAAAAGAGAACCTTCAGCAATACATATCAACAATAGTTATCTTAAACAACCTAATCAACATTGTAGGAAGTGTTTACATAGGTTTCCTAGCTACTAAGTTATTTGGAGAAGTTTATCTAGGTATTGTTTCAGGAGCCCTTACATTTCTGATAATAATCTTCTCAGAAATCATCCCTAAAATCTACGGAGAAAGATACAATGAAAAAATTTCTTTAATAATTAGTGGTCCATTACTATTTTTCACATACGCACTAAAACCAATCTTGTACCTATTAAATCTTATTGTAAGAATCTTTGTAAAAAACAGCACGAACTCGAATGTATCAGAAGGCGAAATCAAGGAAATGGCAGTTCTAGGACACAAAGAAGGTATCATTAACGCATATGAAAGCGACGTTATCTCTAATGTGTTTAAAATGAACGATACTGAAGCATACGACATCATGGTTCCAAAAAGTAAAGTTGAAACTATCTACTGCAACGACAGTTTTGAAAGAATAGTTGACATTGTAAAAAGGACAGGATTTACTAGGTTTCCAGTACTAAAAGATGAAGAAGTGATTGGTTTTATCAATGCAAAAGACTTGTTCAAATTTTACAATAAAAAAGAAAAATTTCAAATTGAAAAAATCCTAAGGCCAATAATCTACGCCCCTGAAAGCATGAAAATCTTTGTCCTCGAAGAGAAACTCAAAAAGGAAAGGAGCCATCTTGCAATAATTGTAAACGAGCATGGAGATTTTACAGGAATAGTGACTCTTGAGGACATTATAGAAGAGCTTTTAGGTGAGATTGAGGACGAGTTTGATAAAGACAAAGAGCCGACAATAAAGAAAATAAACAACAACGTATACCATATAGATGCAAGTGAAAACATTGAAGAAATAAATGACATGTTTGACTTGGATATTGAACTAGACGAAGAAGACTTCTCAACAATCAACGGATACCTTATCTCTGAGGCAGGTAAAATTCCAAAAGTGAATGACAAAATCAAATTCAAAAAAGGTAATTTCAGAGTGCTTAAGGCAAACAGAAAAAAAGTTCTGACTGTAGAACTATTCATAAAAGAATAAATTTCATATAACTCTAATTTTTTTAATCGATAGTTTTATATTATGATATTACTTATCAGTAGTAGTATGCACACATTTACAAAGGAAGATATTGATAAAGCAAGGTTTTATTTTAGAAATCAAAACTTTCAAGAAGTAGATACAACTTTAGGTAATAGAAGATTTAATTATTTTGTTCTTCCTCAATCAATGGAACCAAAATTACTCAATTTTGTTATGAGAATGACTGGTAAGTTAGAAGATGGATATGTTTTAGGCATTTCAGATAATGTTGATTCTAAATATAGGGCCTATGCAGTTGCCCATGAATACATTGAATTTATGGAAATAGGCATTGATACTCCAGATAGATGTGTTAAAGCATTAGAAGAAGAATTAAAACTGGTTCCTGAAAATATTCTTCCAGAATATGTTGCTATGAGGGCAAAATTTTTTAGAGATTTAATTGCTTTTTGTACAGCACAGCCAAAATATTACACAAAAGAAGATTTAACTCAGTTTCAAAGGAATGCTCTCAAACTCGAAAAAATATTAAAATAAATTTACTTAAACAATATCTCCAACTTGTTAGGGTCCATTTTAATCTCCTTGATAATCTTGCTAGGCCCAATAACTGTAATCCCAAACCTATCCTTAGCAATAATCCTGAGAATAGAATTCCTTAACTTTTCAACAATAGACTTCGACCTTGTAGAACTTAAAAAAGCAACTTCGATGCCACTAAAACTTCCAGACACATTCGCCATCGCCTTTGCAATCAAATCTGTCTCCTCGTCAGGCGTAAGTTTGCCCTCAAGCATTACGATATCCTTGTTCTTAACAATAGCAAGTATCCTTTTTACTTTCTGCTCAGAAGTTAGGTTTTTCATCATTTCATAAGCTAATACTTGTAATCCTGCCATCTTTCTAAAAAAACTCCTTGAATATTGCTTCGTAAAGGTCTTCAACTCCCTCCCCTGTCTTAGCAGAGATGCCAACTATTGGATAATCTGAGAAAACTAACTTAACCTTGTCAATATTTGCATTTTTCAAATCGCTCTTATTTGCAACAATAATAACTTTCTTATTCTTTGCAACTAAGTTTCCAATCAATGTAATGTTAACCTGATTGTAAGGGTTAAGTGTTGAATCAAGTACAATCAAAACAGCATCAACATTGTCAAGCCACTTGATACTCTCGATAATTCCTTGTGTTGCTTCCTTCGCCCTTTCCTTTGCATCTTTTTTCTTAAGACCTTTCTTCACAAAATCTTCAAAATCAATCTTTGTTGCAATTCCTGGTGTGTCAATCAAATTGAAATTAAGAGTCTTCCCTCCATTTTTAAGTTCCAACTTTTCAACTTTTTGAACTGTCCTTGTCTCATGCTCAATAGAAGACGTTGCAAACTTTTGTGCGTCCTTGCCTAGAATATCTTCGATAATCTTATTTGCAAGTGTGGATTTTCCGGCATTTGGCGGCCCGTACAAACCCAGACTTAATTTCTTCTTTCTCTTAAAAATTGAAAAAAATCTAAAAAACCCTTTAGAAAATAGTTTTACCATAACAAAAATACAAATTTTATTCTTTTTAAACTTTTGTTTTCGTTACAATAAAGTATAATAAAATTAACACAATCAATACTTCAAAATCAACTTCCCGTTCTTAAACAACTTAATAACATTTCCAGATTCAGAAACAAGTACGGCAATACTCTTGGTCTTCTCAGTAATAGCTACTGCAGCAAGGTGCTTTGTTCCCCAACCAAGATACTTCTTAATACCTTCTGTGTTAACATCAATATAAGTTCCTGCAGAAATAACAATTCCCTTGTTTGAAATAACAAATGCACCATCAAGTTGCGCATACTCCTTAATTGTCTCATTTAAATCACTAACCAAAATATCTCGCAAATTTTCAGGATATCCATAAAAAGGATTCAGAACAAGTGGCTTCATGTAAGGCGCAAGCTCGCTTTCCTCTCCAATAACAAAAAGTGTTCCAATTGTCTTTCCTTCCCTTCCTTCCTTCCTAATTTCCTCTGCAATTTGTATAACTTTCTCAAGCACTGCTTCATTCTCCATAAACTCTGTCAGTTTAAACCTTCCAATTCTATACAAAACCCTTGAAACCTCTAAAACAATAATGCCAAGAGAATAATCTGCATTAATTGTCTTGTCAAAAATAAAAACCACTGAGGAATCTTTTTCTACATACTTCAGGTCCACTGCTTTAATAATTATATTTTTTAATTTAATGGAATAATCTATATTGTCATTCTCAATCTTAAAGCTGAATTTTTTGTTATCCTTTTTTCTTATAATTGTAATTAACAATTTCTCGTCATCACTAATATGCAAATTCAACTCCCTTAACTTTGTAATTTTGATAATATAATCTATGTTTGTATTCTTGAA
Organism: Candidatus Woesearchaeota archaeon; assembly: GCA_041598975.1. Taxonomy (GTDB): domain Archaea; phylum Nanobdellota; class Nanobdellia; order Woesearchaeales; family UBA583; genus UBA583. The sequence continues at coordinate 6,796 of JBFHXM010000016.1, forward strand.
AATCGCATTCAAACTACCTTCCAAAAAATTAGAAACATTAAGGGCTTCTGTCATATTATATAGATGTCTGTCCTCTTTTTTAAATGTTAGTCTCAATTAATAGGAAAAACCACCAATTTTGAAAAACATTTATAAAGGGATTTGGATTGCTTAAATTATAATGGAAACAGTAAGGCCGTTAGATGTATTGAACAGAACAAAAGGAAATGAAATAACTATCCTTTTAAAAAACTCCCAAGTGTTTAAAGGAAAACTCAAAGCATTTGATATTCATTTAAACCTAGTACTCTTTGAAGCAGCAGAAATTGTTGACGGAAAAGATGAACCTTGCGGAGACATGATAATTAGAGGCGATACAATAGTTACTATAAAAAACATTTAATAGAGGTAAGACAAAATGACTAAAGGAACACCAACAATGGGTAAGAGAAGTACTGGAAAATTGCACATCGCTTGTAGAAGATGTGGTAAAAAATCTTTCCATATGAAAAAGAAAGAGTGCTCATCTTGCGGTTATGGAAACTCAGCAAGAATGAGAGGTTACGAGTGGACAAACAAAAAAGCATAAACCTTGCTTTTTACACTTATATATAATTCTAAATAAATGAAAGTAGTTTTGCAAAGGGTAAATTCTGCATCAGTTGAAGTCGACAAAAAAATAGTCGGCAAAATCAATAAAGGCCTACTAATCTATCTTGGAATTTCTTCAGACTACAAAGAAAAAAAACTTGATTGGATGGTTGACAAAATTTTTAAACTTAGAGTATGGGAATTGGAAAAAAAGGGTGCAGTCACTCACGATGTTCGTTCGGTATCTTTTTTACAAGAAAAACCTCGTAAAAAAGGCTTCGATTTAAATGTTAAAGACATCCAAGGTGAAATACTTGTAATATCGCAATTCACTTTGTTTGGAGACTGCAGCAAGGGAACAAAACCAAACTTTGCAAAAGCTCATGATTACAATAAAGCAGAACAAATCTACAATCTTTTCATAGACAAACTAAAACAATCTGGACTGAAAACAGAATCGGGCACATTCGGAGCCATGATGAAAGTAACTTCAGAAAACGATGGACCAGTAACATTAATTCTCGAAAAATAATAATCTTATTTAACCTGTACTATTGGTGTTAGTATCTGTATCATCTGAATCTTCATCATAGTCATCATCTTCACTTGTTCCGTCAATAACTTTCTGCATTTCTGTTTTAATGTCATCAATCTGTTCACAATAATCTGTGCTATCATCGCTCCACCCGAATCCGTTCTCGAACATATCGATGAATGTCTGTATTCCTGCTGCAATATCATTTGCAGCTAAAAGCAAAGCAGGTCCAATTTGTGAGAAACTATCACAGCTTCCTTCATAATAACATCCTGCCATGTACTCTCTAACTAATGCAATAGCAACTGAATAAAAATATGCTGCAGGATTTGCAATTATTTCTGCAACTTTTTCTCTTAATTTTTCTACTAAATTAACATAAGGTAAGGCAAATATCTCTCCATATACATATTTACATGTACTATATGCAGCTTGTTTTCCGCAAAAAATCGGGTCAAGGCTGTTTGTGATTGCGTTATACATGCAAACTACTTCCTCACATTGTATCTGTCTCCATTCATTTGCTTTTTCAAGAAGTCCAGGCAAACATAAAGTTGCTGCGGACATGATTATTGAATCTTTTGGATTTAATGGCGGGAACAAGTTGCAATCATTTCCTACTTCTTCATTTGTTTTTACTGTGGTATCGCTTTTACCTTTTGTCTCCTCAGCAAAAACCATTCCAACATTAAGTGGCATAATGAAAGTAAATGTTAAAACTAGAATTGCCATCCAGATTCCAATTATTTTATATTTATTGTTGCTTTCCATTTTTTAATTAGATAAATCTTTCTTTCTTACTTTCTTGTTGATTACTTTTCATTTTATTCCTCCTCCTCCTCCTTATCACCATCTGTTTGTGCGAGACTGCAAACTGCGCCACCTGCCCATTGCCCTACTTCACTATATCCTAAATCAATAATATCAAGAATCTCTTTTTGCCAGCCAGTTTTACAAGTCATATAATTGCAAAAACTATTAACATAACTCATTACTCCTGTATCTCCTTTTGTAAGTGTTGAAAGTTTTCCATCAGTAGGATTTAGAAATTTGTCTATGGGTTCTGCAACCGAGGTACCATATCCCGTAGCTCTCAAAATCACACTAACACCATTCCAAATTCCTCCTATTGCAGCTATCGCAGTATTAATTGTTGTTAGCGTATTACAACTCTTGTCGAAGAACTCGTAAATCTGCCAAGTTGTGTCAAACCAATTTCCGGTAAGGGCAATACTATCAATTTTATTCAATATATCTTGTGCTCTTGCATCAAGCAATTCCTCATGTGGCAAGTTATAAAATTCAAATGTCATTGTAAACTCTATTTTTTCAATATTGTCTATCTGTCCCCCATATAATGTCTCTTCATCCTTTTTCAGAACTGAAATTGTGCAAGTAATCTCTTTGTCATTCAAGTCGGCTTTGTTTGGATGTGCGCTTAAGTCAACCTTAACTGCAAATTTATTGTCTGCATTTGTTTCACCTTCTTCTCTTTGAACAAGATTGTCTGGATAAAGCTCATTGCTAGAAGCAACAATTGGCATTAATCCCTCCCTATCACAACTTATCAACTCATAATTTATAAGTTCAAAACCACTGTCTGCAGAATTTTTAAGTTCAATTCTTCCCTCAAACCATGCAGTGGTTTCTGACTTTTTAACCTGCTCTCTGTTAAGAGGATTCAACATGTGCAATATTCCGTCTGAACCATCGTAGTTAGGATTTGCATCTACAACCTTGTAAACTTTTCTAACTTCATCTGCAACTTTTAAAACTTCAACTTCATAAGTCTCTTTTGCAACATTTGCTGTCTTGTCAATAACTACAAAAGTAACATCTCTTTTCAAATATCCGTTCTCTGCAGTAATTCCTTCAAAATCACATTGATAAATCTCATTCCCATCCTCATCAATATTGTATGCACTGCAACTTGCACCTTTCTTATCCATTCCATCAGAATAATCTATATTTGAAAAATCTCCGTAAATATAGTCTGTGTCAAAATCAAGATTGTTGTCCTGTACGAATATCCTGAAATTGATAACCTCTCCTGAATTGACAAGTCCGTCCTTTACACTTTCCGTTTCAATAAGTTCAATATCTGTAATCTCAGGAACTTGATTGTCAAAACTTACATTGATGCTGGCATGTCCGTTGTTCCCATATTTATCTCTCAAAGTCACACTTAGCGTTATTGTTCCGCTCTCTCTTCCTGAATATCTGCTAACCCAACTTCCTAAGTCCCATTCGCAAATTACATCTTTTCCTAAATTGCTAAATAGTGAATATTCTTCAGGGGTTGATGTTGCATTCTCTCCTCCTGTAAGTGTGTCGCCTCCATCTCCAGTATTGGATGCATTATTACTCTTATTGCCGTTGTCACCTTCAAAATAGCAGTTTCTAAGTGAAGATATGAAGAAGTTGTCACCATCGAAATTTTCAATAATGCTAATATCTGAAAGTTTTTTCAGGCTTTCGTCATTAAATTGCAAATAGACTTTCACTTTGTCATCATATGCACTGAAAATGTTTTTCGTGCCCAAGCTATTTTCAAGATAAAACTCAGATATTTCTGGCCCTGTTCCGTCAAAAAATATCTCTTTGGAATAAGTTCCTTTTACTTCATTTCCTATTCCGTCTTTTCCAGTAATTGTGATACTTACGCTTTTTGTATCCTGTAATTTAAGAATTTTCACATTATCAAAACTGCAAGTGTACTTTTTTGAAATCTCAGTTTTAATACAGCTTCCTGCCATGTTTGTCGCACTTCCGTCTAGTTCGGAAAAATCTCCGTAAATGCTTGGAGTCTCACCTTCATATGCATAAGACTCGTCTTCAATATCTACTTTAAAAGATACAACTCTCTGTCCTTGTCTTGTCGTGGAGTACTCTTTGACTTGGAAATTGCTTAGGATAGGGTTTGTCCCATCCACCAAGAAACTTTTGTTGTAACTTGCCTGGTTCCCAAGCATGTCTGTTGCCTTGATAACATAAGTGGTAGTTGCACTCAGTTCCTCATTAATAATTCCAGAATAACTGCTGTTTCCATTAAGGGTTATTGTTTGTGTGGCTTGCCCGCCTGTAATAACAATTGTCTTCAATCCTGATTGAGAATCCTGAATTGCATAATTGATTTTTATAGCAGTCCCTTGTTTGATGATGCTTGACTCAGGCGCGCTTGCTTTTTGCGTGAAAACTGGTTTTTTAGTATCTGTTCCAAACTTTAGGAGCCCTACATTTCCATTAGGATTGTCTTTGTTTTTGACAATGTAACTTGAAGAAAAAGAGGCAGGTGCAAGTATTGGCAAATCAAATGTAAACTTTGCAATCGTGTCGCCACTCTCAAAACTTATGGATTGTGCGCCAATTTCAAGACTTGAACTGAAAAGTTTCATCATTACATCCTTTGTCGAATTGAAGCAATTCTCATCTTGCCCATAGAAATGAAAGTTAACTTGAAGCGGGTCTGTGTCCAGATTGTTTTTTATGTAAATAATCTTTCCAGTATTGATATCTTCTATAGGGTAGGTTCCCATGTTCTTGCTCCCTGAAACAACTTCCACATAAGTCGGGTCATCAAGACATGCTGCACTCACACTTCCAAGAAAAACAAGAACAAGAACTAAAGTAAAAACTAACTTCGTAAAAATGTTCCTTTTGCTTGCGCTTCTACTATACATATATTATTCTTTAAAATTACTTCTTTTAAATATTCATTACTACTTGAAGGGATAACAGGTTTATTTTTGATAAACTATTTAAATGAAACTTATCAGAAATAATTATGGTTCCAAAAGACGAATTGAGAAATGTATTTCTCAAGCTTGTTGAAAATCCTATCAAGATTTTAATTAGAAAAGATTTGTCTGAATCCAAAGTTGATTTGGAAATATACTTGAAAGATGTGAATTACTGGTTCAAGGAAAAGAAAGTAGACATAATTGACAAGGATATGTTCAATGAGTTTCTGGACATGTTTGAAGAGAAAAGCAAAAAACTGCTTGACGATGAGAATATTGAAGAGGATTTCAAGCCAGAACTAACAAAAATAATGGTAAGTTTTTTGGTTGAGCTTGAAACTCACTGCAATTACATGCTGAAAATAAAACTAGAGAATATAAAAAATGCTCTTGAAGGAAAAAAGAAAACAACAGTTGTCGGAAAAATCTTGAAATTTGTCCTTCCGATAATAATTATACTAATTGTGCTTGGCTTTGTAGGATTTTTGATATATTCTAACATAGGCAATATGAATCTCAAAGACATGTTTGGAAGTGACAATGCAACAATTCAAACTGGTCAAGACTCAGAAAATGATGCAAGTTCCCGAACTACTACTACTGACAATGTTACAAGCACAGAAGAAAATACAATTCCTCCAACTGAAGAATTCTCGCCATCTGATTCAGAATCTTCGCCAGAAACCTCTCCTGCTGAAACTCCCGTAGAGAAAAATACCTACAAATTAACACTAACTGAGGTCGAACTATTAAATAGAATTAATGAGAAAAGAAGAACATACGGAGTATCTGAATTAACAATAAACAAAGAGCTTTCCGGACTATTGAAAAACCATACAAACGAGATGGCAATAACATACGAAATAAAAGGAGAAGACCAGTTTGGCGACATGATGACAAGGGCAGCAAAAGTTAACATCACAAAAAACATAATAGAAACAAACCATTACTACAAGTACAGCTCGGGAATCCTGAGTGAGGAATTGCTCAACAATATAAAAAATCCGAACCTTTACAATGATAAATACACGCACATTGCCCTAGCTGTAAGTATGGGAGAGAACAACGTGTACTTCACAACAATCGACTTGTACTTTGTTGAGGAATAATATTCTATTATTAACTTTCTATTTTTTCTTAAAATTTATAAATAAACCTCATTCCTAAATATTATGGCTAGTATTGACAAGAAGATTAAAAAACAAATTATTCAGGAAGCTTCTTCTAATCCGGAAAAATATTTTCCAGTAAAAACACTTGAAAGTTTTGGTTTTAAAAGACAAAAATGTCAAAGCTGTGACATCATGTTTTGGTCAAGCGAGAAAAGAAAAACTTGCGGAGATACAAACTGCGTAGGTACATACACATTCATCGAAAACACTCCCGCAAAAGTTGCAATGGAATTTCCAGAAGTATACGCAAAATGGCGAAAATTCATAGAAAAAAGAGGATACATGCATGTGGATAGGTTTCCAGTTGTAGCTAGGTGGAGAGACGATTTAGACTTCAATATCGCATCTATTATTGGGTTCCAGCCTTATGTTACAAAAGGGGAGGTTGCCCCACCTGCAGAACTTCTATCAATACCACAAAACTGTATGAGATTCCCTGATATCGACAATGTAGGATACACTGGAAGACATGCAACAGGATTTACAATGATTGGACAATGTGCTTTCAAAAAACCTGATGAATACGACCAAGCGAAATATGTAAAAGACCTTTTTGATTGGTTCACGCAAATAATGAAGATTCCAAAAGAAGAGATACAAATACATGAAGATGCATGGACAGGAGGAGGAGATTGTGGACCATCCTTGGAATTTTTTTCAAGAGGACTTGAGCTTGGGAACCAAGTATATATGTGGTTCGACATGAGTAACGCACAGGACATCAAAGACCTCAAACCACTTAAAATCAAAGTTCTTGACATGGGGATGGGGCAAGAAAGATGTTGCTGGTTCTCCAAAGGTTCCTTAAATCAGTACGAAGCGACAATGCCAAGAGTATGTAAATACCTTTTTGAGAAAACAGGACTAAAACCGGATTGGGAAACATACAAAAAATTCCTTCCATACTCAGGTATGCTTAACCTTGACGAGGCAGACGACATAGACAAAGTATGGGATGAAATCTCAAAAAAAGTGAAAGTTGAAACAAAAAAGCTTCAGGAAACAATCCATCCAATAGCAGGAATCTATTCAATTGCAGATCATACGAGAACTCTGCTTTATGCTCTTACAGATGGAGCACTTCCATCCAATGTGAAAGGTGGATACAATTTAAGACTAATCCTTAGAAGAGCTCTTGACTTCATTTACAAATACAAATGGGACATAGACTTGTATGATGTTATTGTGATGCACGCAGAAGAACTTGCACCTCTATATCCTGAACTAAGAGATGAACTTGAAGGAATCAAGAAAATAATAGACCTCGAAGTAAAAAAGTATGAAGAACACAAACAAAAAGTAGAAAACAAAATAAGAACTCTAATCAAAAAAGGAAAAGACTTGACGCAAGAAGATTTCATCAAATACTACATCTCAGATGGAATAGTGCCAGATGAGATAAAAGAAAGTTTTGCAAAACAAGGAAAAAACATACAAACACCTTCAAACTTTTTCACACTTGTAACAGAATTCTTCGAAGCAAGAAAACTATCACAAACAAAGCAAATCAAAAACAAGCTTGCAGAATTCGTAGAAGACATTCCAGAAACAAAACTTCTATTCTACGAAAATCAAAACAAGGAAACAGAAGATGTAAAAATACTAAAGGAATTCGACTTTGAAAAAGACCATTACATAGTACTTGACAAAACGCTATTCTACCCGACAATGGGTGGACAAGCATCTGATACTGGATACATCGGAGACAAAAAAGTAATTGAAGCAATCAAAGTAGGCAATGTAGTTGTTCATAAAGTTAAATAAACAATGAAAATAATTGAGATTCATGTTCCAGAATATCATATTAAAGAAAAACCCAATTATCTTAAAATAGGAAAAAAAGTAGACAAGATTATCGAGAAGAACTTCTGTGATGAAAAATATATACTTCGTGCAATTGGTTCTGATGACCATCCAAACTTATCTGTTGATGAATTAGTAAACATCATTGTAAAAACTGGTACCGACAAATACGACCCAGACAAGAAAGCAGTATGTCATGATGAATTTTCAGGTTATGATTATGATATTCAAGCAGGAACTTTTGAAATAAAAAATTCAAAATTAGTTATTCCAACTTCTTACAAATATAAAACAGAATTCGGCGATATAATTTGGCATTTTTACGAACATGCACCTTTAGACAGAGGGCATTCAGTTAGAATAGACTTACTATTAATATATGATATTAATTTATTAAAAAAAGCAAGAAAA